>JALYTU010000410.1 GCA_030854125.1 Actinomycetota bacterium
TAGGCGCCAGCCGCAGCGTGGGTGCCGGGTGTCACCGAGGTTGGTGGGCGGCTGAGCGGGTGACGAAGCGCGGCCGGCCGCTGAGCGACGCGGCCGGCTACCAGCCGCCTCCAATCTCGCCCGGGGCACAATCGGGTTGATGACGCTCGCTGACACCCAGCAACAGCGGTTGCTTGAGCTGCTGCGTCAGGCCGGCCGTCAGCCGGTCGCTTTTGCCGAGCTGCACGCTGGCGGGATTGACTTCCCGGCGGCAGTCGTGTCCGAGCTCGAGATGGTCGGATACGCGATCGATCGCGTCTATGACCACGGGCGGCTGATCGGCGTGCGCCTCCTCGAGCTAGAACCCCCCGAAACGCCCGCCGTACACCGGCGGTGGCGGCTTTGGCCGCACCGATAGCTAGCCGCCGTACATCCCGCGATTCTCCGCTCGCGACCCCGGCTGAGTCCAGCACGTGCAGAGCCACCAAGCGTGTCCAGGAGCGGCCAGCGACACGGGGCGAAAGGGGCGCAGTCCTGGCCCTGGTGTCCGGAGCTCACCGCCCTCTGAGGCGGGGCACAATCGCGGGCCGCCAGCCTCAAGCCTAGGATCGCAGACGTCTCGCGCCGCACCGGCCGCTGTACTACGCGGCAGCGGCTGCGCCACGCACAGAGAAGCCGGTCGGTCGGCTTGACGCGAGACCTCTCCGCTGCGGGCGTCGGCCGCGCACGTAGCGCCTGGCCTGTTCCCGGCGCGCGTGGACCGTCACATCTCAGGCTGCATTAGCGCTTCCGTGGTGCCGCGTTGCCCGGCCGGTTGCGGCGTGGTTCGGCTCGAAGGGCGCCGCTCGCGGGCGTGTAGATGCTCTCGTGGCCGTCGTCCCAGCGGATGCGATAACGAGGCGACGGATCGCCGCTCAAAACTTCCTCAATCACACCCGGGCGCGGTCGACGGTCCGTTGACTCAGACTCGGATACGACGCGCTCGCCGACTTCGAGGGCCATGATCATCGCTCCTCGTTCGTGGTAGCCGACCATAGCCGGAGGCTCGATCTGTTGCTGGCGCTCCGTGACGCCTACGAGCCGCGAAGGCGACCGCGGCGCCGCGCGCACCCGTTATGAGCGCCCCCGGCCCCGGTCGGGGCGCTCGCCTTGCTGCAAAGATCCGGCTAGAAGATTTGCGTAGCTGGGATCTGAGTCGTTGAGCGGCACCGTCGACGCGAGCCTGTTGGTGGTCGACGAGATCCGCGTGCGAAGCGGTCGCTAACGTGCGAGCCACGATGATGACCGCAGAGCCAATGATTGCTCGGGGCGCCCATTACACGGCGCTGCTTGACGCGATCGATCACCGCGAAGCCACCAGACTGCACCCCGGGGAGCGCGAGCAGCTGCTGGACGCCGCGGATGCCTTGCTGTTCGGCGAGCCTGACAGCGAGTGGACGGTCCGCTCAGCCGAGGTTCTGATCGAGGCCTTGCAGACCAGTGAACGGTGGTCAGTACAGACCTGTAATCAACTTCGCGAGCACCTATCCGGCTGTGCTGCTCTGACCGGAGCATCGTAAGCACCGAGCGCCCTGGCCGGCGAGTGTCGAAGGGGGCCGGGGCCCGCCCCGGTCTGAAAGCCAGTAAGCGACCGGCTTGGCGGCGGCCGCCCGAGCGACGGCCCTATCGATCCGCCGCGAAGAGCCCGTCAGACTCGGCGCCTTTGCGCGTCCTGGCTTGGGCACCAGCAATCTGCTGGGGCTCAGCCCGCCGTCCAACTCGTCGACCTGCTCATCGTGCAGGACCGTCTGGCGATGGATGGCGTCCTGGAGTCCTTCGAGCCGCCTCAAGACGCTCTACGCGCGCCTCAAGGATCTCTATCTCGCGCTCCGAGCCAGCGTTCGGTGGCGCCATTGCAGGCTTTTCGGCTTGGTGTCCTGCGGCCGTTGCGTCGGATTGTCACTGGTGATTGACGCCGCCAACCGGTGCGGTCCCCCGCCGGATCTCGTCGTCCATCGTGCGCAGGTAGAGCGCGACGAGCTCGCCGTAGTCTGCCTTACGCTCGGGGGGTAGATCCTTCCAGGGCGGCTTACGTTGATCGTGCGCGGCACCGCCAGGAAGGCGCCGCCACGACCCATCGCCATGCTGTCCGTGGCGGGGTTGGGCGGCGCCGAGAGCGTGGGGTTCCGGAAGCCGGACATGCCCGTGCGCTCGCATGCACTTGGACATCACCAGCATCTCCGTCTTCGCCTAGGCGGACGGGTGCCCGAGGGGCCCGCCGCCGGGCAGCAGCTTCGCGCACTGCGCTAGGGCCGCTTTGAATACCGGTGAGGAGGGGTTGGTACCGGAGCCGCTGGGGAACTTAATGGCGCCGCCCCCGGCCGGCTCTGGGAAATCGGCACGCCATGGGAGCGCATGCTGCTGGCGAATGCGATCCCACTCGCCTGGGGTGATCCGTTGGTCTGCACGGGAGCGCTCGACGAGCCGCGCGCGGTGACGGTCAACCCGCAGCCGATCGCGAGCAGTGTCCTGGCGAGGCCGCTGAACCTCGAGCCGGTTGTAGCCGACCTGCGGGTAACAGCGGGGTAACGGTGGCGCACCGGGCCTGACACAGGCCGCGCGTACTCACAACCGCTGCCGAGAGGATCGGCGCGCTCGCCGGGGCAGGGGCGTCGCATCGCCACCCGTCCATGTGCCGTTGCCACCGCCATCGGTCGCGCGAACGAGCACGCCCGATTTGGTCCACGCCCTCTCGGTCGCACCTCACCCCGAAAGGGCTCTCAGTCTCGCGACGAAGGGTGAGCCCAGCGTCCCGATCTGGGGACGCGCAGCGCTCGCCTTCGTTCTCGCGATCGCCACAAGCGCGCGCCTGGTTTGGTAAGTGTTCAGTTGGTCGGGAGGACAGCTGACCAACGCAGACCGCGCAGCAAGGACCACCGCCGAGCAGACCGATTGGAGAGTGGGTGAAGCTCTGAGAGCTCGACGCTGCTCAGTCAGCATCCAGCAAGGCTTCCGCCGCGGTGAGCTGCGTCAGCTGCCGAACGACGGCATCGATCCCGGCGATCCCGCAGATGGTTCGCTGGACCACGGCTCCGCCACCGCGTCGCAATAGCTCAGGTAGCAGCTTGAGCTCCTCGACGCATCCCAGCTCGCGAGCTCGATCTTCCACCCGGGTCAGGGTGTCTTTCAGGATCTCGGAGACCGCGTGCTGCCTGCCGTGGGCATCGGGAAGCTGGCCGTGAACCCCGAAACGAGCTGCGCGGAAGATGCCCTCGTCGATCAGCTCGGCCGGAAGGTCCACGCCGGGCCCCGCTGCGGCCGCGTCGCGGGCCAGGCAGTGCACGAGCGCGGCCAGCGCGGCAGTGTCCGCGAGTGATGTCTGCACGTCCATCGACCGGATCTCCACCGTTCCCAGCCGAGGGTGTGGGCGGAGTTTCCACCAGAAATACGTGTAGTCAGGGACATCAGCCGCACGTGCCAGCACGTAGCTCATCCCGCAGAAGTCCGTGAAGTCACGCATCGCCCGAGGCACGCCTGAGCGGGGCGATTCCCGCATCGACACCTCGCGCGCTGAGGCCAGGCCAGTGTCACGACCATGGCGAAACGGCGAGTTCGCCGCCAGCGCCTCGAGCAGCGGCAGGAAGCTACGCAGGCCGTTGAACGTTCGGATGGCGGTCTCGGCGTCCGGCATTCCGATATGGACGTGCAGCGCTGAGGTCGGCGTGACCTCCGCGTCCCCGAGAAGGTAGTGGATACGCTCAAATCGCTCCTTATGGGTGATCGTCGCTTCTCCCTCCCCCGCGGATGGATGAGTGCCGGATGCGAGGATCCCCACCCCCGTTTGGAGCACTGCGAGA
>JALYTU010000411.1 GCA_030854125.1 Actinomycetota bacterium
GGTCCCCCGGCTGGCCGACGGCGCCCTCTCGGTGCCGCGGTTCGACTTGATCAACTCGCCTTAACGCCAATAGCGATGCTGCCGTTTGACGATCCGTGCATACGAAGGGAACGGATCCCTACCGTGTGCCCGCCGACGCCGGCCCAGCGGCCTCGACGGGGCTACCGCAATGACATGGGCGAAGCGGGCGTCAGATAGTTCTCGATGCTCAGTGCTCCCGTTTGTCCCAGGCAGAAGCGGCGACGGTGTCGCCCGATACTTCTGCATCGCTCGGGGGAGCAGTTGTCCAACGAACGGCGACCAGCGCAGCCTGGAGTCGCGCGCCGCGCCGGAGTAGCTACGCCGCCTAGCCTCGATTCGTCAGCAACGTGACGTGCGGGTCGTTCCTGCATGAAATCGACGGGCGACGGCCGTGGAGCGTCACCGTGGGGCCGTGTGGCCAGAGCTCCACGCCGATCGGGGCCGCCGCGGCCGCGTTTTGGCCAGCGTCGAGCTGGAGCTCCGACTTGGTGATGCTCGGGTGGTGGCGGTGGCCGGCTCGATGCTCAGCCGTAGGCCGGAAGCTCCTGCAGGCGCTTGAACGCCCGCAGGATCGCGCCGCTCCAAGGCCAGTCGGCGGGCAGGTGCAGCGTGGTCCGTCGGGCGTGGCGGGTGATCTGCCCGGCGACGTGCAGGATGCGATAGCGCAGCCGCTTGGGTTCTGAGATCTTGTGCTCGCCGTCGAGCAGCAGCAGCTGTGTCCAGGTGAGAACGTCGTGGGCGAGCAGCGCCAGCTCAAACCACGCGGCGTTCGCGGCGAAGGAGCAGAACGGGAGCTGTCCGGCGCCGCAGGCCTTGAGCGTCTTGACGCGATCCTCGACTTCGGCGTGCTGGCGATGGGTCGCCTCGAGCGCGGCGACCTCCACGTCGGGCTGGTCGGTGATAAAGCACTGGAAGCGATGCCCGTCAAGGTCGGTGAAGGAGAGTTGGGCGCCGGGGTGTGGGCGCTCGCGGCGACAGATCAGCCGGGTGCCCGAAGGCCAGGAGGAAAGATCGAGCAGCCCGGTCAGCTCGGTGACCCATGCCCCCTCTCGCGGCTGCCCGTCCTGGTTGATCGCCTGCCGCCAAGCGCCCTCGGGGAGGTTGAGGATCTGCTCGCGAGCTGTCGCGTTGATCGGATAGCCCAGCGAGAAGCGGATCCGGGTCTCCCTGCATCCGGATGCGAAGTCGTGGCTGGCCCCCGCGGAATCCGAGCGGGCGAGGATCTCCCCGTCAAGCGCGCTCTGCGGGAGCTGCTCCAGCGCGAGCTCCAGCACGTCGAGGTGATCCTGCGCGTTGTTCGCGCCTGCGTTGCCTGGACGCAGGATGCCGCCCAGCACCTCCCGCCCACAACTGACCACCAGCGGGTTGAAGCCGAAGCCGCCCTTGTAGTGACCGGCCGCCCCCTCCTTCTCGGAATGGATGCTGATCGGCGTCGCGTCGAAGTCGAGGATCACCCGGCCGGGCGCGGCGCCTGCTCGCCAGGCCCGCCCTCGTGCAACGGCTCGTGCCTGGCGGATCCGCTCGAGCTCCTCCTCGCCGATCGAGAGCAGCACCCGCCTGGCGGTGGAGACCGACGCGACCTCGCCGAACAAGGCGGGCTGTCCCTGAAGCACCGCGAGGTCTGAGACACAGCGCCCGCCGTCGGCGGCCATCAGGGCCAGATCGCAGATGACACGGCCGGGATCGTGAGAGGAGCGGCGCTCCCGGGTGCCGGCCAGTGCCCCGCACAGGCCGTCGCTCAAGCCCAGTCGCTGAGCCGTTGCCGCCAGCAGAGCCACCCCCGCGCGAGAGGACAGACCGGTGCCGTCCGCGAGCACATCTACCTTTGCAAACGTCGCACTTCTCATCACCTTCAAGGTGAACCTCCTGAGCGGGTGGATTGCAGGCTTGGTAACCGCAATCCTCCCCGCCCAGGCGGACGTTTCAGCTCACATCTGCGCTCCGTTGACCGGCGCTTGCTGACGAATCGAGGCTAGAGGAGCCCGCGTAACTCTCGGTGCCTCTGGTTTATGTCGACTTGGGACCTTCGGGCTCCCAGTTTGAGCTACCAATGGCGACGGAGTTCGCCCATCGGTGGGTCATGCTGTACGGCGATTGCGAGGGCACGGAAGCCCTCGCTCCGTTTCTGCACGCGACTCGCGCTCGGACCCCTTGCGGCAAAGACCAACGCCGGCCGCCTCCCATGTCAGACGAGGGTCGCGTCTCATTTCCCGGGTGAATTCGCCGAGGTGTAGCTCCGCTTGCTGCGGATCCTATGCGGCGATCACCTCCTCGGCGTCGACGGTCACGGGTGGGGCTGGGTCCTCGCCCGGTTGACGGCGCAGGCGCTCGATCTCCGCGACGGTCTTGGGGTTCATCTTCACTCCGCGCCAGCCACGGGATGAGAGCTCGAGCACGGCCCAGATGAGTGTGAGGGCTGAGGTCTCGCCGGGGAAGCGGCCGATGACCTTGGTGTGCCGACGGACCTCCACGAACGTTCTCTCCAGGAGGTTCGTGGTGCGGATCCGCTTGCGGTGCTCGGAAGGGAACCGCAGATGCGTGACGAGCGCCGGCAGGTCCGTTTCGATGACGGCCATCGCGGAGGGGTAGGCGGTGCGGTAGTCGGCGATGATGCCCTGCAGCTCCCGGGTCGCCTCACCCGGTGAGCGTGCCTCATCAAACGCTTTCCACCAGCGCGCCTTGACCTCTGCGTGGTGACGCTCAGGGAGCTTGCCCGTGACGTTCCGCAGCGCATGGACGGTGCAGCGTTGCTCGAGCGCGTTGGGCCAGAGCTCACGGGTGGCCTTCCAGATCCCGGGGGCCCCGTCGGCGATCACCAGCGCCGGCGGGCGCAGCCCGCGGCTGATCATGTCGCGGCCGAACGCGAGCCATGCGTCATAGCTCTCGCGGCTCCCGAGTGCCAGTCCGAGCAGGACCTTTCGGCCCTCCAGCGTCACGCCCCAACACACCAGGACACCCTCCGACGGGGTGTCGTCGGGGCGCAGCTTCAGGTAGATCGCATCCAAGAAGCAGTAGACGATGTCGTGCTGCTCAAGACGCCGCCGACACCACTGGCGGTATCGCTCCCGGGTGTCCTCACAGATCCGCGAGACCGTCGACTTCGACGCGATCGGCTCCTCAAAGACCTCCTCCAACCCGGCCTCCACATCGCGGGTCGACAGGCCCCGAAGGAAGCCGCTGATTACCAGCGACTCAAGCGCATGCGTGCGCGCCACGCCCTTCCCGAGGATCCGGCTCTCGAACCCGAGCCTGCCAGCGTCACGGATCCTCGGGCGCTCCAGGCGCATCGCCCCGCTCGTCGTCTTCACCGCCTTCGGTTCATGGCCGTTGCGGTAGCTGACCGCCTCCCCGGCGCGCTCGTAGCGACGGCGGCCGAGGAACTCTGAGACCTCGTCCTCCAGCGCCTGCTGCAAGATCAGCCGGGCACCGAGACGACCAACCCTCTCGATCGGGTCCTCCTCGCCGCCGACACCGGCCAGCACCTCATCCAGCTCACGGCGAAACCTCTCGCTCGGGGCTACCTTCTCCATGCGGGCGTACCTCCATCGCTTGGTCTTGTCAGGACAAAGCGGAGGCTACGCCCGCGACTTCAAATCCCCCGGCTCATGAGACGCGACCTGTAACGGTCTCTCTCACCCACAATGACGGGGTAGTTGTGCTCGCCGTCTCAGACGACGGCCGTGGTCTGCCCGAGAGCCTGCCCGGGGGCAGCGGGCTGGCCGGGATGCGCGAGCGAGCAATGCTGGTGGGCGCGGACCTACAGATCAGCTCACCTGAAGGAAGAGGCGT
>JALYTU010000412.1 GCA_030854125.1 Actinomycetota bacterium
GGCACCCGGCGCTCGTCGAAAGCCCGCAGCAGGTCGGAATCGTCGTACGGCGCGGCGTGCTCGGTGAGCGTGTACGATCTATCGGCTAGGTCGAGGGTGACGAAGCGGGCGAGCGGTGCCGTGTAGCAGCCGAGCGAACCGGGATTGACGTAGCGAGCACGGCCCTGGATGTCTGAAGCCGCATGGTTGTGGCCGTAGAACGCCAGATCGGTTCGGTAGTCCGCGAATAGGGAGTCGAGGGCCGCAGCGCTTGGGTCGGCGACGACCGGTCGGAAGTCGCGGCCGGATGCGTCCAGCGGGTAGTGCAGGAAGGCGACGCGGGCGCCTTCGCTGCCCTCCTCCAGCGCCCACGGCCAGCACGCCACCGCCTCGCGGAGCGACGAACCGAGGGCGCCGCGCACCCAGGCGTGATGGGCGACCTCGTCCGCGCCCATGCCCGATGCCTCATCGCACGGCCAGCGGTCGAGTGCGTAGGCTTCGTGGTTGCCGCGTACGCAGCGGACATCGGCCCCGAGGAGCCGCTCCACGCATTCTGCGGGATAGGGACCGATGCCGACCGCATTGCCCGTGTGGTAGATAGCGGCGGAGCCGGCGGCCCGGATCATGGCAAGGGCCGCCTCCAGGGCGGGCAGATTGCCCTGTGCATCGGTCAGCACAGCGATCCTCACGCCCATGTCCCCTTCCCCCTCGGTTAGGAGGCATACAGCATACGCTGTCGGAGCAAGTCAAACTTGCCGCGCCCATACATGCTCCGCTTGGTCAACTTGAGCTTGTTAATAAAGCCTTCTGTTTGGCCGTTGCTCTGCACCAGCGTCAAGCCGGCCCGCACCGCGGCGAAGTCGTCGCGCAAGCCGAGCGCAAAGCGCCGCAGTTCGGCAGGCCCGTGCTCCCGCACCGCCTCGATCCAGGCGTCCAGCCGCTCACCGTGCAGTTCCCGCACCATGGTCAGGAACTTTTGGGTCAGCGCGTACGCGCTCGCCACCGTCGGGTCGCGCCGCAGGAGTTGCTCCAGATACCTCGCTTGTTCAGGGGCACGGCGCTCGGCGCGCTGCAGGAAG
This sequence comes from Actinomycetota bacterium, assembly GCA_030854125.1. Lineage (GTDB taxonomy): Bacteria > Actinomycetota > Thermoleophilia > Solirubrobacterales > Solirubrobacteraceae > Palsa-465. The sequence goes on from JALYTU010000412.1 coordinate 1,059, forward strand.
AGGGAAGCGACCTGGCGCGCCGACGGACCGCGGACGCTCGTAAAGGGTGACGCTGCACGCTGGAGCGTGCGGGGTGGAGGGCCCTCAAGGCGGAGCAGTGCGCAGAAGCGTTGGACGCAGGTGATGGAGTACGCAAAACCCATCCCGCATATCTCGCGCCATAAGCGCGTCGCCGTATGACACCCCTCCTCCCAGCGCTTGAGGAGATAGGGCTCCCACGGCTCCAGCACCCGTTGCTGGCCTCGACGTGCGCGCTGCTTGCGCTGCGGCGGCCCACCCTGCAGGTAGCGGTAGACGGTGGCGCGCGTGACGCCCACCATCCGGGCGATGTCCATCGGCGTCGCCCCTTTCGCGTGCAAGTCCTGGACCTGGTCGTAGGTGGCTCGCCGTCCCGCCACGCGTCGCTCGCTCTCCTGGGCCGCTCGCTGCTCCCACAGGCGCGGCTGGAGGGTGCGACGCTTCCCCTGATAGACCACGTCAGTCGCTACGGGCACCGCACCAGGCGCGACCGCACCAGGCTCGGCCGCAGCGGCCGCCTCCTTGAGCAGCGTACCGTGCTGCAGGAGGAACTTCTCCAGCGCATCGGCAAGGTTGTCGACCAGATGCCAGCGATCGACGACCTGCATCGCTTGCGGCGCACCGCGTGTAGCTGCATCCGCGTAGAGGCCACTGCGATCGCGGGCGATAATCTTGACCGCGGGATGACCTTCCAGCCAGGTGATAGTACTCGCTGCCGATCGCTCCGGCAAGAGATCGATGGCGCGATGCCGCTCCAGATCGCAGACGATGGTGCCATAGCGTAAGCCGCGCTTGTACGCCCAGTCGTCCAGCCCGATGATGCGTGGCTGTCCGGGATCCGGGCACGGCGCGGCGCGGATGAGCCGCAGCAGCGTATCCGGGCTGGTCGGCATCCCCAACTGGCGGGCCAGGCGGGCGCCGACCTCACCACCAGCGACGAAGCCGATGTGTTCCAGGGCTTGGCGCAGCCCCTGGCTCTTGCGGGCGTGCGGCGCCACGAGGTCAGGCAGCCGCTCGGCGAAGATGCGCCGCAGGCACGAAGCAGATACGCACCGGAAGCGCCGGACATGGACCACCACCGCAACCTGCCTCCCGCTTATAGGGAGGTCGGCAACGGTCCGCTGATACTGCGAGTGCACGCGGGAAGAGCTGGTCTGGCAGAGCGGGCACGGGGCGCTCACGCTTGTACCGGCGACGGTCATGATGACCGTGTTTCCGTCAAGCGCAATGGTTTCGATGTGCAGCGACTGGAGGTGTGGGAACAGCAGGGTTGTGGGCATGGTGACCTTCGAAGCACGCACTGTTGGTGAGGGAAAGCATCTATTCCTCAGTGTACTGCTCACCTACCATCATCGAGAGTGCGGGAGAGCCCATGTCGTGGCGAGGTTTGGCACGCCCTTGTGTTCTTTGCAGTTGGCGTTCGCAGTCACTGCAAAGTTAGCCTGCAAAAACCCTCGCTGCAAAGTTAGCCTGCACATTTGCCTCGAGTTGTTCCGCTTGATCCGACCGGATGCGCGTGCCTCCGGAGTTCCACCCGAACTCGCGCAGGAGTTGGCGGCGAATACGGTTGTAGTCGCTGTTCCGAGGATGAACGCGGCACTGCAGACGCGCGCGCACTCGTTTGGAGGCGGGAAAGAGGCCAGCCGCATCGAACTGTGCCATCACCTGCCTGATGTCGTCGGCGAGGTGCTGCGTGCGTTCTTCCCGCTGCTGCGCCCGAAAGGCTTTGTACCGGTCAGCGATGATCCGGCAGGCGTCGGGACACAGCCGTGATAGCACTGCGCTGGGGCAACCGAGCTGCCGGGCTGTCTCCGCCACGGATGGCGGCGGAGACGCGCTGTCCGGTAGCAGCGCCTCGACTTCCCGTCGTAGCCGCTCAGCATCGTGCGCGGTCGGAGGCTGGCGTGGTTTCCTCCGCACGGTCATCGTGATCGTCGGACGCGCGTCCCCAGGCAGGCTGCTCGTGGCGCTCATGAGAAACTCTGCGAGCGACACGCCGAGGAAATGGCACACGCGGAGCAGCAAGTCAAGCGTGGGCCGGGCGTGCCCCTTTCGCCATCGGCACAGCACATTGGCATGGATACCTACCGTGCGGGCAAAAATGGCGTACGCGCCCGGTCCGCTCCCGCACTGCGCCTGAATGAATGCATCGAGCGCAGAGACGCCGCCGGTCTGTACGACAACAGCGGTCCATGACGGAGCCAGCGCGAGCAACGTACCGACTTGCTGAGCTACCCACAGGTCCCAGTCCCATCCCGTCTCCGCTAGGCCCTCGGACGCGCGGTGGGACCCGCCTGCACGCCGACACAGCACGCGCTTGCACCAAGAGCAATGTCCCGGGCGGGCCAAGGCGGCGATCAGGGGGAGGGCACGGGCACAGTCGTGGTACGGGCAGTGCGCGCTCAGCCGCACACGGTGGCGCGGACAGACGGTGACGACGGCGATCGACCACAGGAGCGGCTCATACAGCGGCCTCCCGTGCGCCAATGCGTCTGCATAGCACGCGCTGCACCAGACGCGCGCCTGTTTCTTCAGACGGATCAGGCCGTATGGAGCGAGCACCGGCGCCCATGGCCGCAGGGTCAGGAACACTAAATCCTGGCGTCCCGTGAGAGCGGCCAGCGCCGCCACCACCTCCCGCGCTGCCTCGCCCATCCCGTTGAAGCGCGGACCTTCCTCCAACAACCACGTCGCCGCTGGCCCGGATCGACGGCCCTGTGGCTCCAGCAGTG
>JALYTU010000018.1 GCA_030854125.1 Actinomycetota bacterium
GAGTGCATCCAGGGCCTGGGGCGCGACGTAGAGACAGCCGCTGCCCTCGGGCCCCGAGAGCCACTTCTGGCCCGAAGCCGCGTAGTAGGTGCACCCGAGCGCGGCCACGTCGACCGGTACGGCGCCGATCCCCTGGGCAGCGTCGAGCAGGAACGGGACCCCGGTCCCGCGCAGCGCCGCATCATCGATGATCCGTCCGCTTACCCAGGACACGTGTGAGGTGGCAAGCAGGCGGGTCGCCGGGGTGACGGCCGCGGCCAGCTCGGCGAACGGCGCCACCCGCACGACGATCCCGTGCCGGCGCTGGGCGCGCGCGAGCGGAGCCAGCAACCCGGGATGCTCCTCGTCACTGGTGAGGATCTCCTCGCCGGCGTGCAGTTCCAGGCCGGCGATCACCGTGTTGACGCCGTCCGTGGTCGAGCCGGTCAGCGCGACCGACTCGGGCGCGCAGTGCAGGACCCCCGCGTAGCCGGCGCGCAGCCGCGCGGCCAGATCCATGATGCCCTCGAAGTACACCTTGCCGGCGCGTCCACCGGTCACCTCGGCCTCGATGCGTTGCTTGACCGCCTCGGCGGCGCGCCGCGACAGTGGGCCCTCGGTGCCGGCGTTCAGATACGAGACGCGATCCAGGACGGGGAACTCGGCGCGAAACCGGGCGGCGTCGGTCATCGGCGCGCGTCCTGCATCAGCCGATCGACAGGCCGGCCTTGCGGCACTGGGTGCTCAGCGCCCGCGCGGCGGCGCCGGTGTTGCCGCCGGGCGCGTTGACCGCTGAGCACAGAGCACGCGCCGCACCGCCGCAGCGGTTGATCGTCTCGCCCCCGGTCGAGTAGGCCAGACCGACCGAGATGCAGCCGTGGCCGGACTGCCGTTCGCCGCTGCCCAGCGAGATCGCCAGCACCACCACGAGCGCGGCGACCACGGCCAGCACTCCGGAGACCATCACCTTCTCGCGCGTGCGCAGGGTGTATGGCGTGCGAACGGCCTGTCCATGCCCGGGCGGCAGGATGAGCATCGGCCGAGTGTAAGGGCCCTCAGGGCTCGCGCACGAGCAGTCCGGGCGTCAGCTCAGCCGGCCGGGTGTGGCCGGTCAACCCGATCGTGAGGTCGAGCTCGGCGAGCAGCCCGCGCAGGACCGCGAGCACGCCCTGCTCGCCGCCCGCCGCCAACCCCCACAGATAGGGACGGCCAACGAGGACCGCGTCGGCGCCAAGCGCGAGCGCCTTGACGACGTCGGCGCCGGAGCGGACACCGCTGTCGAGCAGGATCTCCAGCTCATCGCCGACGGCATCCGCGATCGCCGGCAGTGCGTCGAGCGACGCGATCGCCCCATCGACCTGGCGACCGCCGTGGTTGGAGACGATCACCGCATCCATCCCGTGCTCGCGGGCAGCGCGAGCGTCGTCGGGATGCAGGATGCCCTTCAGGGCCAGCGGCAGGGTGGTGCGCGAGCGCAGGAACTCCAGATCGGCCCAGGTGAGCCTGGGGTTGGTGAACTGGACCACGAACTGCCCGATGGCCGCCTGGGGATCCTCCTCGGGCGAACGCTCCAGCAGCCCGCGGAATACCGGATCGGACAGGTAGTTGGCGGTCCCGATCCCCTGGAGAACAGGCTGCCAGGCTGCCTGCAGGTCGCGAGGTTTCCAGCCCGGCACGACCGTGTCCACCGTAACGATCACCGCCTCGTAGCCCGCCGCCTCGGCCCGCGACACGAGGCTGGCGGCAAGCCTGCGATCGCTCGGCCAGTAGAGCTGAAACCACTTGGGGCCACCGCCCTGCGCGGCGATCGCCTCGAGCGGGTGCGAGGAGACGGTGCTGACGGCCATCGGCAGCCCGACCGAACCGGCCGCCCGAGCGACCGCGAGCTCACCGTCAGCATGGACGATCGACTGCGCGCCGATCGGCGCCAGGCCGAGCGGCGCTGGCAACTCGGTGCCGAGCACGGTCACGCTGAGATCGCGGACCGAGATGTCACGGAGCATCCGCGGCACGATCCGCCAGCGGGCAAACGCGGACTCGTTGGCGCGCATCGTGTCCTCGCTGCCGGCGGCGCCGAACACGTAGTCGGCCTCGCGAGGTCCGATCTGGGCACGGGCCGCCTCGGCCAGGGCGGCGATCGCCACCGGCTGCGCCGGCGTCTCCCCCGTCATGCCCCGCAGGAAGATCTCCGCCTGGTAGGAAGCGAACGGCGGGCCGAAGGCGGGCGGTTCGCTCACTCGTGCTCTTGGAGCTCGCGCTTGAGGACCTTGCCGGTCGGATTGCGCGGCAGCTCTGAGATGAACACGACCTCGCGCGGGACCTTGTAATTGGCGAGGTTGTCCTTGACGTATTTCTTGGCCTGGTCCTCGGTCAGCTTCTGGCCCTTGCGAAGGACCACAAACGCCTTCAAACGCTGACCGAACCTGTCGTCCTCGATGCCGATCGCGGCGACCTCTTCGACCGCCGTGTGCCCGGCGAGCAGCGCCTCGATCTCGGCGGGAAAGACGTTCTCGCCCCCGGACACGATCATCTCGTCGTCGCGACCGTCGATGAAGAGCAGAGCGTCGTCGTCGAAGTGCCCGACGTCGCCTGAGGACATCAGACCCCGGATCTGCTCCTTGGTCTCGCCGCCGGTGTAGCCCTCGAACTGCGCCGCGTTGCCGACGAAGATCCGCCCGGTCCTGCCGGGGGGGACCTCGTTGCCGTCATCGTCGAGGATCTTGACGATCGACCCGCGCACAACCCCGCCGACCGTGCCGGGCTCGAGCTTGAGGTCGGTCGGTGTCGCGATCGTCGCGTAGGCGATCTCAGTCGATCCGTACAGGTTGTAGACCACCGCCCCGAACGCTTTCAGGCCCCGCTTGACCAGCTCAGGCCCAACCGCCGAGCCGCTGACGAAGATGATCCGTAGCGCTGACGTGTCGGCCGCCTTGAGCTTGTCCTCGCCAAGATCGAGGATTCGCTGCAGCATCACCGGCACGACCACCATCGCCGACGCACGGTTCTCCTCGAGGCTGTGGAGCGTCACCTCGGGATCAAAACGCCGGCGCACGACCAGCGTGGAACCGAGGCCCAAACCGAGCGCCATCATCGCGAAGCCGAGCGCGTGGAACATCGGCGCGCACAGCTCAGTGGTCTCGCGGGCACGGAAGGGCACCTTGCCGAGCAGGCCACCGATCATCGACAGTGACTTGGGCTCCGAGCGCGGCGCACCTTTCGGCGTGCCCGTCGTGCCGCTGGTGAGGATCACGATCTTGGGCCCGAGGCCGGGTTTGGGTGGCGGGGCCGTCGAGTGCGCGAGGATCAGCGCGTCAAGCGTGTCCTCGTCGTCGGTCTCGTCGTCATCGATCCACGCGCGCCAGCGGCCGCGCGAAGGCTCGACGCCCTCGAGCACCTCCGTGTACTCGTCGTCGTAGACGAGCAGGTCGGTGCCCTCACGACCGGCCACCTCGCGGATCTGCGGACCGGCGAAGGACGTGTTGAGCAGGATGATGCGCGCGCCGCATTTGGCGGCGGCGAACATCGCGTCGAGAAAGCCCCGGTGGTTGCGGACCAGGATGGCCACGCCGTCCCCGGCCTTGAGACCCTCCTCACGCCAGGCGTTGGCCAGCGCGTTGGAACGCAGGTCCAGCTCGCGGTAGGTGACCTCGCCACGTTCGTCACGGATCGCCACCTGATCGCCGTGGCGGATCGCGCCGATCGTCACCGCGCCGGCCAGCAGGCCGTAGCGCTCGAACGCCAGGAGCATCCTCGCGATGCGGTGGGGCAGCACGGGGCGCACGAGACCGCTGCGGATGCACAGCGCGATGTAGTAGGCCTCGTCCCCGAAGCGCTCGGCCAACTTGGCGCCGCCGCCCAGCAGCCCCTTGAGGTCCACGTCTACGATGATCTCCTCCTCACGGCCGATCGCAGCCTATGCGATCCTCGCCGGCCGTGTACACCGCCGGCCAAGCCAACTGCGCAGGTGTGTTCATGAGGTCAGCACCGACCGCGCCCCGGCGAGCTTGACCGCGCGCGACAGCGACGCGACGTCGTAGGCGTCCTGGTAGCGGTGTCCGTCGATGAAGAAGCTCGGGGTCCCCGACACACCGCTGAGATCTGCGGACTCGACGTCCTGCGCGATCCGGTCGGTGCCCGAGCGCTTGCGCAGGTCAGCCTTGAAGCGATCATGGTCCAGGCCGAGCGCGTCGGCCTCGGCGAGTAGGTCGCGCACGGTCAGGCGATCTTGATGGGACAGGAGTGCGTCGTGCATGTCCCAGAACCGGCCCTGGGCCGCAGCGGCCTCGGCCGCCTCGGCGGCGAGCTGAGCGTGGGGGTGGACGTCGTTGAGCGGGAGGTGGCGCCACACGTAGCGGACCTCGCCGAAGTCGCGTAGGAGCTCGCGGATCGCCGTCTCGGCCTGGCCGCAGAACGGGCACTCGAGGTCCCCGTACTCGAGCAGCGTCACCCGCGCGTCCTGGGGGCCGCGGATGTGGTCACGCTCGGGGTCGACCGCGACGGCGAGATCGACGATCACCGAAGAGCTCCCGACGATCGCGCGCAGCCGCATCCCGCGCGGGAGCTTGCGCGTGAGCCGCAACACGATCGCCGACACCAGCGGGCCGCCGACCAGGGTGCTGAGGATGCCCAGCTTGGCCTGCGCCAGCTGCGGTCCGGTGAAGGCCAGAGTCGCGATCAGCAGCGAAACCGTGAAGCCGATGCCGGCGATCGCGGCGCCGCCGAGCACCGAGCCCCATCCGACCGGCGGCAGGACGCGTCCCCGGGTGCCGCGCCCGACCAGAACGCTCGCCAGCGAGATCCCCAGCGGCTTGCCGAGCAGGTATGCGGCGATGATCCCCAGCGTGATCGGCGAGCCGTAGGCGCTGGACAGAAAGCTTGAGTTGAGCACGATCCCGGCGTTGGCCAGGGCGAACAGGGGGACGATCACGAAGCTCGTGATCGGGTGATAGATCTGCTGGTAGCGCTCGTTGGGCGAGATCGCCGAGCTCAGCCCGGCCCGCGCCGAGCGTGCGAACCCCGAGGTCGGCTGCTCGCGAAAAACGCGGAACAGGTCGGTGGCGCGCTCGAGGTCGGCCCGGTTGGCGGGGTAGGCGATCGTCAGCAATCCCATGATCAGGCCGATGACCACGGGATCGACCCCCGAGCGCTGCAGCGCAACCCAGGCGATGACGCCGAAGATGGCGTAGAGCAGGCCGATCCGGATGCGAGCCGAGCGCATCACGAGCAGCACGGCCAGCGCCCCGCCGGCCACCGCGAACGCGCCCACGTCAAGGGCGGCGGTGAACACGATCGTGATCACCACCAGCGCCACCAGGTCATCGACAACGGCGACGGTGAGGATGAACGCGCGCAGGTTGTCGGGAAAGCGCCGGCCGACGAGCGCGAGCATGCCGAGCGCGAACGCGGTATCGGTCGACATCGCCGCCCCCCAGCCTCCGCGCGCGCCCCCGCCGGTGATGATCAGGAAGATGAGGACCGGGACGAGCATCCCCCCGACGCCGGCCACCATCGGCAACAGCAGCCGGCGACGGTCGCGCAACTCCCCGAGGTCGAACTCGCGCCGGGCTTCGAGGCCGGTCACGAAGAAGAAGAAGGTCATCAGGCCGTCGTTGACCCAGTGGCGCAGATCCTGGGTGATGCCCGAGCCGCCGATCCGGATCGATAGCGGCGTGCTCCAGACGCGCCCGTAGGAGCCGGCGTCGAGGTTGATCCACACCAGCGCGATGATCGCGCCCGCGGCGAGGATCGCCGCGCTGCCGGACTGCGTGCGCATGAAATCACGCAGTGGCGCCTCGAGGTTGCGCGCCCATGCCGTGCGCCCGGCAAGTGGGCGGCGCTCGTCAACCGCCTCGGCCGGCTGCGGGAGGTCTGAGGGGATCTCGGCGGTGGACAACCTACGCATCAGGTTAGAACCCGTCGCAAAGCGGTGAAAGCCCCGTGGGTACACCACTTCGCACCGCCCCGCTAAGATTGGCGGAGCTATTTCCGAACATCGTGTGCGTCAAAACTTCGAGGAGCCCTGCCATGCCCGCCACTGAACCGCTCATCTTCGACGCGATCCGCACGCCGCGGGGGAAGGGCAAGGTCAACGGCTCGTTGCACGCGACCAAGCCGGTCGATCTGGTCGTGGGGCTCATGCACGAGATGCTCGGCCGCAACCCGGATTTCGATCCCAACCGCGTCGACGACGTGGTGCTCGGCTGCGTCTCGCCGATTGGCGACCAGGGCGGCGACATCGCCAAGACGGCCGCGATCAAGGCCGGTCTGCCGGACACCGTCTCCGGCGTGCAGCTCAACCGCTTCTGCGCCTCGGGCCTGGAGGCCGTCAACATCGCCGCTCAGAAGGTCGCCTCGGGCTGGGAGGACCTCGTCTTCGCCGGCGGCGTCGAGTCGATGTCGCGCGTGCCGATGGGCTCTGACGGCGGCGCCTGGGCGATGGACCCTGAGACCAACTACGACACTTCGTTCGTGCCCCAGGGGATCGGGGCTGACCTGATCGCCACCGTCGAGGAGTTCAGCCGCGACGACGTCGACGCCTACGCTGCGCGTTCGCAGGAGCGCGCCGCCGCCGCGCAGGCCGCCGGTCACTTTGACAATTCCGTGATTCCGGTGCTCGACATCAACAACCAGATCGTGCTTGACCGTGACGAGTTCATCCGCCCCGGCACGACGGTCGAGACGCTGGGCGGCCTGAACCCCTCCTTCCAGGCGATGGGCGAGATGGGCGGCTTTGACGCCGTGGCGTTGCAGAAGTACCACTGGATCGAGAAGATCAACCACGTCCATACGCCCGGCAACTCGTCAGGCATCGTCGACGGGGCGTCGCTGGTGGCGATCGGCAACGAGCAGACCGGCGCCGACCTCGGCCTGCGGGCGCGAGCCAAGATCCTCGCCACCGCCGTCTCGGGCGCGGACCCGACGATCATGCTCACCGGCCCCGCCCCGGCCTCCAAGAAGGCTCTGGCCAAGGCCGGGCTGACCGTCGACGACCTCGACCTGGTCGAGATCAACGAGGCCTTCGCGGCCGTCGTACTTCGGTTCGTGCGCGATATGGCGCTGGACATCGAGAAGGTCAACGTCAACGGCGGCGCGATCGCCATGGGCCATCCGCTCGGCGCCACCGGGGCAATGATCATCGGCACGCTGGTGGACGAGCTCGAGCGTCAGGACAAGCGCTACGGCCTGGCCACCCTGTGCGTCGGCGGCGGTATGGGTATCGCGACGGTCATCGAGCGCGTCTGACGCACCTGACCACTGCGACCCGACTTCATTCAAACGAGAGAGAACCGCATGAGCGAGAGCACGATCCGCTGGGACAAGGACGACGACGGCGTCGTCATCCTCACCCTCGACGACCCCAACCAGTCGGCCAACACGATGAACGCCGCCTACGGGGCGTCGATCAGCGCCGCCGTCGACCGGCTCGAGGCCGAGAAGGACGAGATCACCGGCGTGATCATCGCCTCGGCCAAGAAGACGTTCTTCGCCGGCGGTGATCTCAACGACCTCAAGATCGTCACCCCCGAGACGGCCGAGGAGTTCGCCGGCTGGGTGCGCGAGAACAAGGCCGTTCTGCGGCGCCTGGAGACGCTCGGCAAGCCGGTCGTGGCCGCGATCAACGGCGCGGCGCTCGGCGGCGGCCTGGAGATCTGCCTGGCCTGTCATCACCGTGTCGCGGTCGACGATGCCAAGCTGCAGCTCGGCTTCCCCGAGGTTCAGCTCGGCCTGCTCCCCGGCGCCGGCGGCGTGGTGCGTACGGTGCGGATGTTCGGCATCGTCAACGCGCTCATGCAGCTGCTGCTGCAGGGCCAGCGCATCCGTCCCGGCCAGGCACTGGAGATGGGGCTCGTCGGCGAGCTGGTCGCGACCCGGGACGAGCTCGTTCCCGCGGCCAAAAAGTGGATCGCTGCTCATCCCGAGGCTCAGCAGCCGTGGGACGCAGACCGCAAGTACAAGATCCCGGGCGGCACCCCGTCGACCCCGTCCCTGGCCCAGAACCTGCCGGCGTTCCCGGCCAACCTGCGCAAGCAGATCAAGGGCGCCAACTATCCCGCGCCGGTGCACATCATGTCGGCTGCGGTCGAGGGCGCACAGGTCGATTTCGACAACGCGTTGGAGATCGAGGGTCGCTACTTCGTGGACCTGGCGGCTGGCCAGGTCTCCAAGAACATGATCCAGGCGTTCTTCTTCGATCTGCAGCGGGCCACCGGCAGCCGCGGGCGCCCCGAGGCGATCGAGACCTTCGCGCCCACCAAGATGGTCGTGCTCGGTGCCGGCATGATGGGTGCCGCGATCGCCTACGTGTCGGCCAAGGCGGGCATCGAGGTCGTGCTCAAGGACGTCGATCAGGCCGCCGCGGACCGCGGCAAGGCCTACTCGGAGAAGCTCGTCGCCAAGGCCATCGAGCGCGGCCGCTCGAGCCAGGAGGACGGTGACGCCCTGCTGGCCCGGATCACCGCGGGCACCGACCCTGCGGCCGCGGCCGGCGCCGAGCTCGTGATCGAGGCCGTGTTCGAGGACCCGTCGGTCAAGGCGCAGGTGTTCGCCGAGATCGAGCCCCATTTCGCTCCCGACGCGCTGCTGAGCTCCAACACCTCGACGCTGCCGATCACCTCGCTGGCCCAAGGCGTGTCGCGTCCGGCGGACTTCATCGGGCTGCACTTCTTCAGCCCGGTGGACAAGATGCCCCTGGTGGAGATCATCAAGGGCGAGCAGACCTCCGAGGAGGCTGTGTACCGGGCCCTGGACGTGGCCAAGCTGATCAAGAAGACGCCGATTGTGGTCAACGACAGCCGCGGCTTCTTCACCTCGCGGGTGATCGGGACCTTCATCAACGAGGGCATCGCGATGCTCACCGAGGGTGTCCCCGCCCCGAGCATCGAGCAGGCCTCATCGCAGGCCGGCTACCCGGCGCCCGTGCTCCAGCTCTCCGATGAGCTGAACCTCAAGCTGATGCGCAAGATCCGCGTGGCGGCCCAGAACGCCGGCGACGGGACGTCCAGCGGCTGGGACTCGCACCCGTCCGAGCAGGTCATCGACCGGATGCTCGACGAGTTCGACCGTCCGGGCCGCTTGGAGGGCAAGGGCTTCTACGAGTACGCGGAGGGCAAGCGCACTCGGCTGTGGCCGGGCCTGCGCGACGCCTTTCCGACCGTGGCCGACCCGTTCTCGATCAACCTGTCAGACCTCGAGGAGCGGATGCTGGTGATCGAGGCGATCGAGGCCGTCAAGTGCCTGGACGAGGGGGTGCTCGAGAGCGTCGCCGACGCCAACATCGGCTCGATCCTGGGGATCGGCTTTCCCGGCTGGACCGGCGGGGTGCTGCAGTACATCAACGGATACGACGGCGGACTGCCCGGCTTCGTCGCCCGCGCTCGCGAGCTCGCCGAGCGCTACGGCGAGCGCTTCGAGCCGCCCACGTCGCTGGTGCACAAGGCCGAGCGGGGCGAGATCTACTCCGACGAGGAGGCGCTCGTCAGCTCGTAGCCACCGGGCTTGAGCGGTCCCGGGTTCTCGTCAGCGCGACGAGAGCCCGAGCGCCGCGGCCAGGGCCGTCCACTCCTGCTCCGGGATACCGGAGACGCCGACGGTCTGCAGGCAGACGTGATCGGCCCCGGCGTCCAGGTGCTCGTGGGCGGCAGCGGCGATCTGCTCCGCGTTGCCGTGCGGGACGATCGTGTCGATCAGCCGGTCCGACCCGCCGTCGGCGATGTCCTGCTCGGTGAAGCCGAAGCGCAGCAGGTTGTTGGTGTAGTTCCGCAGCCCGAGGTACATCGCGGCGTACCGGCGAGCTGTCGCGCGACCCCGCGCCGGGTCGCCGTCGACCACGCAGGCCAGCTCGGGCGCGACCAGCGCGCCGGTCCCGAGCCGCCCGCGAGCAAATCGCGTGTGGTCAGGCGAGGTGAAATAGGGGTGGGTTCCGGCGCTGCGCTCACGCGAGAGGTCGAGCATCTTCGGACCCAGCGCGGCCAGGCAGCGGTCCTGCGCGGACAGCTCGGGGCGGGCGGCGTCCAGGCCATCGAGGAACTCGCGCATCGACGCCAGCGGCCGCGTGTAGTCACGGGTCGCCTCAGGGTGCCCGATGCCGATCCCGAGCATGAAGCGACCCGGGTGCTCGGCGACCAGCTCGGCCGTCTCGGCACCCACCAGCTCAGCCGGATCGGACCAGACGTTGACGATCCCCGTGGCGACGGCCAGGCGCTCGGTCGCGGCCAGCAACGGGGTCACGGCGGAGGGGCGCGGAGATCCGCCCAGCCACAGCGTCCCGTAGCCAAGACGCTCGGCCAGCGCCGCGGCGACCCCGGCGTTCTCCTCACCCAGCGCCGAGTATGAGGTCCACAGGCCGAAGCGGCCGAGTTCGATGCTCATCGGGTTCCCTTTTCGTCGCAGGTGATTGCCTTGACCCTAGGACCCCGTATCGCCCTCCGTGTCGTCGTCGCCGTCGACGCTGCGATCGCGGCCGGCCTGCTTGGCGGCGTACAGGCCACGATCGGCCCGGCTGAGCAGCTTGTCAGGATCGAGGCTGCCGTCGGCGTTGGTGGCCACCCCGATCGAGACGGTGAGCAGCTCGGGGATGATGTCAGCCATCTCGCGGACGGTGTCCGCCCGCAGGCGCTCAGCCGTCCGCAACGCACCCTCACGATCGGTGCCGGGCAATACGAGACAGAACTCCTCGCCGCCGAGCCGCATCGGCACATCGTGCTCGCGCGAGAGCATGCGCAGCAGCTCGCCGAAGCGGGCCAGCACCCGGTCACCGACATCGTGGCCGTAGCGATCGTTGATGCGCTTGAAGTGATCGAGGTCGCAGACGAGCAGGGCGGCGTCCGGGTGCTCGCTGAGCAGGTCGGTCAGCCCCCTGCGGTTGCGCACCCCGGTGAGCGGATCGTGGCTGGCCAGGTGGGTGAGCTGGTCACGATGCTCGACCGCGTTCTGGGCCGCCGTCACCTGATCGACCAGCAGCCGGACGGCGCGACGGCGCTCGTCGGTGGGCAGCAGCCGGTCGATCGGGTCCTCGATCACCACCAGCCCGCGTAGACCACCCCCGTCGCCACGCGAGGGGACGATCAGGCAGTGGTCGCTCCACGCCGACAACCCGCGCCCGTTGCGCCGGGAGCGCCCACCGGCGCCGCCGTCGCCGAACACCGCGGCCGCGTCGAGCAGCCAACAGCCCGCATGCTCATGGCCGGCGGCAAGCACGGCCTCCAGATCGGCGGTGACGAGCGTCTGCGCCGGCCCTCGGGTGCCCTCCCAGCCTCGCGTGGCCGACAGGGTCAGCGTACCCCCGTCGCCGGGCGCGTAGGCCATGATCCGCTCAAAGCCGAGCTGGGGCACGACGATGTCACAGGCGGTCTCCAGCAGGACAGCGGTCGTGGCGCAGCTCCCCAGCGCCGGCGAGGCGCCGAGCAGCTGAGAGAGCATCCGCCCGTTCTCGATCGCGCGCTCGTTGCGCCGGGCGGCGTACAGGCCCTGCTCGGCGTGCGAGCAGATGGCGCGGACGAGTCTCAGGTCATCGTTGGTCGGCCGCTGACCGCTGGCCGGCTCGTCGATGGACAGGAAGCCGAGCGGGACACCCCCGGGCTCGCGCAGGAAGATGATCAGGCCATCGTCGGGCTGCCAGGCATCGGGGTCGTCGCGGCGCGGAAGGTCGGGCATGAAGACGTCGTCAACGCCCTGAAAGAACGTGGAGTTCTCGTCCAGGAAGAAGACGCCGGGCAGCCGCTGGCGCTCGCATGAGAACAGGCGGTTCCAGGTCTCGCTCGGCGCGCACGTTCCCTCCAACGCCCGCCGGGCCTCGTCGGATCCGAGCGCGAGCACGACTGCGTAGTCATCCCACTCCGGGCGGTAGATGTTGACCACCACAGCCGAGTAGCCGGCCAGATCCCGGATCATCTCGGCGACCGTGGTGAGGATCATCGGCGGCGAGTCCTCTCCCGCCGAGCGCGTCAGCTGGAGCAGGGCTTCGAGCGGCGTCGCGGTCTCGGGGACCTCCGATCGCAAGGGAACCACCATGGGCTCGTGCATCGGCCGGGCGCCACGGTCACGCGAGCAATTCGGCGGCGAGTCATACAGATGCTCGACACGGGTGAACGGGCCAGACACACTCGATTGCGCTCAGGCGGCCAGAGCGCCGCGCGCCGGGCCCTGCAAAGGACGCCCGTAGATCGTGCCCACATACAACTGCACCAGCGGCTCGAGCAGCGCGTCGGCGTTCACGAGCGTGGCGTGGTGGCCGGTCATGGCGACATGAAAGGAACGCTCCGCCCCCCACGCCAGCGACGCGGCGAGTGCCTCGGCGG
Source organism: Actinomycetota bacterium (assembly GCA_030854125.1). GTDB lineage: Bacteria > Actinomycetota > Thermoleophilia > Solirubrobacterales > Solirubrobacteraceae > Palsa-465. Next base: position 12,276 of record JALYTU010000018.1, read on the forward strand.
GGGCACCTCCGGGCGCCAGCCCCGCCGCCCGGTCGGCCTTGATCAGGGAGGCCAGCTCGGCGGTCATCGCATCGATGACCGCGAACCACACTCGGCGCAGCGCCGGCACGGCGGGCCATTCCTCGATCGTGGCCACCAGCAGCGGGCGATACCGGGCGCCAATGCGCATCCAGTTGCCCAAACCCTCGCGGAACGCCTCCTCGACAGGTCGCTCACCGCGGCTGCGTATCGGCTCCAGGCCCTCGGAGACCTCGGCCGCGATCGCGCGCAGCAGCTTGACCAGGACGTCCTCCTTGGAGCTGAAGTGCTCGTAGAAGCTCGTGCGCCCGACGTCGGCCGCGGCGAGGATCTGCGCGACGCTCATCTCCGACAGTGAGGTGTGTTCGAGCAGCTCGGTGGTGGCGCGCAGGACCGCCTCGTAGGTCTTGGGGCGCCGGCCCCGCCTGCGTACTCGGGCGGTGCTGTGCTCGGGGCCGGGATGGCCGGCGTCGGCGGGCGGGGCGGACATGACCACCGCTTAGCGTACAGCGTGTTCGGAATTGTCTTTTTCACACGCCCAGCGAGCGTCCGATGATCTCCTTCATGATCTCGGTGGTCCCGCCGTAGATCCGGGTCACGCGGGCGTCCAGGAAGGCGCGCGCGATTGGGTACTCGAGCATGTAGCCATAGCCGCCGTGCAGCTGCACGCAGCGGTCGATGACCCGGCCCTGCAGCTCGGTCGCCCACCACTTGGCCATCGCCGCGTCCTCGGCGGTCAGCTCTGAGGCGTTGAGCGCGAGCACCGCCTGGTCGCAGAAGACGCCGGCCAGCTCGATCTCGGTGGCCATCTCGGCCAGCGCGAAGCGAGAGTTCTGAAAGGCGCCGATCGGCTGACCGAAGGCGCGGCGCTCACGCACGTAGTCGATCGTCCAGCCGAGCGCCGCCCGCGACGCGGCCACACCGGCGATCGCGATCGAGAGTCGTTCCTGGGCGAGGTTGGCGGTCAGCTGCCCGAACCCCTGTCCCTCCTCGCCGACCAGGTTCGCCACCGGCACCCGGACGTCGGTGAAGAACAGCTCGGCGGTGTCCTGGGCGTGCATCCCGATCTTCTCCAGGTTGCGCCCGCGCACAAACCCGTCCATACCCCGCTCGATGATCAACAGCGACATGCCGCGGTGGCGCTCTGACGGGTCGGTCTTGACCGCCGTGATCACCAGGTCGGCGTTGATGCCGTTGGTGATGAAGGTCTTGGACCCGTTGACGACGTAGTCGTCGCCGTCGCGGATCGCGCTCGTCCGCATTCCGGCCAGGTCCGAGCCGATCTCAGGCTCGGTCATCGCGACCGCGGTGATCAGTGACCCGTCCGCCAC
>JALYTU010000413.1 GCA_030854125.1 Actinomycetota bacterium
GCACCGCGCCGACCGCGACCAGCAGCTCGAGCGGTTGCCCGTCGCGCGCAGCGCTGACGATCACCGACGACAGCACGAGCGCGGCCAGCGCGCCGGCCGCCAGGAGATCCCGGTGAGCGGCGGCGAGGGCCGGCACACGCCGACGGCGGACCGGGGAGGTCATGTGTCCATCCTCCCAGGCCCGCCGTGGCTGCGCTGCAACTGCACGTCCTCGTGCTCAGACGTCACGCCTGACCAGCAGCACGCCGGCAACGGCGATCACCACGGCCACGTAGCCGGCGAACACGGCCAGCCCGGCCCCGGGTGAGAGAGCGTGAGCGTGGTGCCCGATGGTCATCATCGCCTCGCCCGCGTTGCTGGGGAGATAGGGAGTCACCGAGTCTGAGATGCTCGCGGGAAGGATTCCGATCAGCGGCGGAACGACGAACATGATCCCGGCGAAGGAGGCGATACCCGCCGCCGTGTTGCGCGGGATCGCGCCCAGGCCCATCGCGAACATGCCCACCAGGGTGAGGTAGCCCGCGGCACCGAGAACCGCCTGCACGACCCCGGCGTGCGAGAAGGCGATCTGGATGTGCTGCCCGGACAGAATCGCCTGGCCGGCGAAGAACGCGATCATTACGGCCGGAACGGTGATCGCTAGCGCCACCGCCGCATACGCCGCGGTCTTACCCCACAGGACGGGCAGCCGCCTGGGCACCGCGGTCATCGTCGCGCGGATCATGCCGGTCGTGTACTCGCCGGTGATCAGCAGCACTCCGAGCACCCCGATGGCCAGCACGCCGAAGCGGACGCCCAGCAGGCTGGTGCTCAGCGGATCGAAGCTCGCCTTGTCGGCAGCGCTCGTCGAGGCCCAGCGCGAGACGGTGGCGGCCGAGGCGACCAGGCCGAAGCCGATCGTCATGACGGCGGTGGCCAGCAGCGAGTAACGCGTCGAACGCAGCGAGTAGAGCTTTGTCCACTCTGAGCGCAACACGCGGGTCTGGGTCAGCCGGCCTGCGGCCGGCGTCACCCGGCCGCGGGCACCGGCGGGGCGGGAGTCGATTGCGGTAGCTGAAGCGTTCATGCGGCAAGCCTTTCTGACCGGTCATCGCCGGCGGAGATCTCATCGGTGGGGGTGGTCGCGCGGTACTCGGTCTCCTCGCGGGTGAGCTCCATGAAGGCCGCCTCCAGCGAGGTCTTCTCGGGGATCAGCTCGTGGAGCACGAGACCCTTGCGGGCGGCGGTATCGCCGATCTGCTCGGCGGTCAGGCCCTCGACCACGAGCACGCTGCGCTCGTCGCTGGACACCCGGACATCCGGGCCGAGGATCGCCTCACGTAACTGGGTGGCCTGAGGCGAGCGAACCCGAACCACGTTCTGTGACCACTCGTCAACGAACTCGGAGAGCCCGACGTCCCGGATCAGGCGGCCGCGGCCGATGATGATCAGGTGATCAGCGGTGACCGACATTTCGCTCATCAGGTGCGAGGAGAGGAACACGGTGCGGCCCTCGCCCGCGAGACGCTTGAGCAGATCTCGGATCCAGTGGATCCCCTCGGGGTCAAGCCCATTGATTGGCTCATCCAGGATCAGCACCTCGGGATCACCCAGCAGCGCGGCGGCGATCCCGAGCCGCTGTCCCATCCCCAGCGAGAACTGGCCGGCCCGCTTGCGGGCCACGTCATCAAGTCCGACCAGGGAGATCAGCTCCTGCACCCGCGCGCGTCCGATGCCATGCGTCTGGGCCAGCGCCAGCAGGTGGTTGTAGGCCGAGCGCCCGGTGTGCACCGACCGTGCCTCGAGCAGGACTCCGACCTCGTGCAGGGGCGCCGGGTAGTCCCGGTAGGCCCGGCCGGCGACCTCGGCTCGGCCCTGGGTGGGGGCGTCCAGCCCGAGAATCAGCCGCATGGTGGTGGACTTCCCTGACCCGTTGGGTCCCAGGAAGCCCGTCACCCGCCCGGGTGCGACCGTGAAGCTGAGGTCCTCCACGGCGGTCTTCTCGCCGTAGCGCTTGGTGAGATTGTGGACTTCGATCATGCCGTCTTCCTTTGGCTGCGTGGGTTTCCCCCTGGTCTGGGACCGTAGGGCGATCGCCTGCAGCGCACATCGGCATTCGGATCGGTTTGGGGCCCCTCCGAGCGGGCCGGGTTGGCGCCCGGCGTCATCCGCAGGGATGAGCTCAGGGTCGCGCGGCCGGGATGATCGCGTCCCCACGGGCTCCGACGGGCTGGGCGCCGTCGGCCACGGGGGTTGGGTAGCGAAGCGCCAACACAGCCACATCGTCGGCGTTGGCCCCGACCTGGAACCCGGCGAGCGCGGCCAGGAGACCGTCGACGACGGCTGCCGCCGAGCCCGTCCGCAGGCTGCCCAGGGTCCCGACCAGCCGCTCGGTGCCAAAGCGTCCGCCGTCGCCAACCGCGTCGGTGACCCCATCGGTGTAGAGCACCAGCGTCGAGCCGGGCGTGAGCCTGACCACCGATTCTCGCCACTCGACGTCGGGCAGGGCACCGAGCAGCGGCCCGTGCTCCCCGACCGAGCGCACCTCCCCGGCGGTGAGACGGAGCGGAAGTGGATGCCCACCGGCGGCGATCGTCACCTGATCACCGTCGAGCCGCACGCACAGCGCGGTGCAGGCCGAAGGCGACCCGTTGCGCTTCAGCGCTCCGTCAAGGCGAGCCAGAAGCTCAGCCGGACTGGAGACGAATTCGGACATCCCGCGCATCGTGTATCGGACCACGGCGGTCAGCGCCGCCGCCTCAACCCCCTTGCCCGTGACGTCCCCGATGGTGATCATCCACGCGTCGTCGACCTTCCAGACGTCGTAGAAATCGCCGCCGGCCTCGGTGTCGGCGATGGCCGGGAGATACGCGCTGGCGAGCTCGAACCCGGGGATCTCCGGGAGCTGGTCGGGCACCAGGCTCTGCTGCAACGTGTGGGCGATCCGGGAGCGCTCGCTGTAGAGGCGCGAGTTTTCGATCGCGACCGCCGCGCGCGCCGCGATCTGCTCCGCAATGGCGACGTCGGATCGGTCCAGAACCCGGGCTGACTCGGCGCTGACCAGCGTCATCGCTCCCAGGATCCTGCTGCCCAGCTGCATCGCCACCAGCACCACCGAACGCATGCCGACCGAGCGCAGCAGCTCGAGATGGCGCTCGTCCACGGCGTTATGTCGGAGCATCTCGTCGGTGACCTCGGGGTAGAGCACTGACCCGCCGGTGCTGAGCACGTGCCCCAGGCCGTGGTCAGGGTTCAGCCGCGCCGGCGCATGGTTGCGCAGCTCCGCGGCCAGGGCGAGGCGAGCTGGATCGACGTGCGCGACCGCCACCGGGACGCGGTCCCCCGCCTCGTCGATCAGGTCCACCGCGCACCAATCCACCAGGTCGGGCACGGCCAGCGCAGCGACGTTGCGGAGCGTCAGCTCATAGTCCAGCGAGGATGCCAGCACCTCTCCGGCTCGGGCCAGGAAAACTGCGTGTTGCTCCGCACGCTTGTGTTCGGTCACGTCCTCGATGACGGTGATCGTCGCCTCCACCTCCCCGTCGGTCCCGACCAGGGGAGCGGCCTTGAGCAGGTTCCACCGCTCGGCCCCGCTGACTCGATTGATCGTGCGGATCAGCAGGGGCTCCGCCGTCCGCCCGGCGAGGATGCGGACCGAGGGAATGTCGGACATCGCGATCTCCTGCCCACCCTCGTCGAGCACGCGATACGCCGAGAGGATCGCGTCCGGCGAGCTGGAGCGAAGCTCGTCCACGGAGTCAAAGCCCAAGTACGCGAGCGCCGCCGCATTGGCGTAGATCAGCCGGTTCTCCCGGTCTCGG
>JALYTU010000414.1 GCA_030854125.1 Actinomycetota bacterium
GCGCATCGCCGAACGCGCAAAGCGCAAGCTGCACACCGCGCAGGCGCGCCGGGATGGCGCAGCGCAGGCGCTGCAGAAAGCGGAGGACGCGCTGGCTGCGGCCCGCGAGGACTCCGAGCGCGCGGCGCTCGAGCACCGCCGCGCCGATCAGGCGCTCGCCCGGGTGTAGTCCCGTACGGCCCCGATATCTTCCCCCGGGTCATGAGCGTCGTGATGTACGTCAAACCGAGCTGTCCCTACTGCCGTGCCGCCCGCGAGCATCTCGCCGCCGAGGGCGAGAAGGTTGAGGAACGCGACGCCACCGCGAGTGCGGCCTGGAAGGCCGAGCTCATGGACTACACACACGATCGCGGCATCGTCCCCACGATCATCTGGGACGACGGGCGGCGGCAGGTTGGCTTTCCACCCGGTCGCGGCTGACGCGTGCACTAGCGGTCGGTCGACCGCTCGAAGCGTCACGCCTCCGGCGCCGGGCGCCGCCGGCGGCGCACCAGGTGGCGAACGATCAACGCGATGATCCCCACCGCAACGGCGATCGCCAGGTAGGTGCTGTACTGACTGGCCGTGTCGTAGATGGAGGTTATGTGGCTGCCCGAGAGATAGCCGACCCCTGACCACACGCCGACCCACAACGCGGCGCCGAGCGCGTTGAAGGCGAGGAACTTGGCCCAGTGCATCCCCGTCGTGCCGGCGACGATCCCGTTGGCTTGACGTAGCCCCTCGACGAAGCGGGCAATCGTGATCACCTTGCCGCCGTGGCGTTCGAAGAACGCGGTCGCCTTGTCCAGCCGCTCGGGCGTGAGCAGGATGTAGCGGCCCCAGCGCTCCACGAGCCGGCGCCCCCCGAAGCGGCCGATGGCAAAGCCGAGGTTGTCCCCGACCACGGCACCCAGGAAGCCGAGCAGGACGACGAGGACGATCGACAGACGGCCGCTGCCGGCGTACACGGCGCCGAGGATCAGCACCGTCTCTCCGGGCACCGGGACGCCGAAGTCCTCGACCAGGACCAGGCCGGCGACGGCCAGGTAGCCGTAGTTGTTCAGGGTCGGCTCAAGCGCGTGCAGCACGCCGGGCAGGTGGGGGGTGGCAGCCGCGAGCAGCATCATGTCCAGGCACACTGTCACGGACCGAACCGAGATCGGCCGCTTCACGTGAGCGTCGCCCCGGCTCGGGGTGCGGCACACTCGGGTCATGGCACTCGACCCCCAGATCCAGCAGATGCTCGCGGCGCTTGACTCGATGGGCACCCCATCGATCGCTTCGGGAACGCCCGAGAAGGCGCGGGAGGGCTTTCGCGCCCTGACGGTCAACCTACGTCCCGCAGAGACCGTCGTGCCGGTGGCCGTGGTCGAGGATCTACAGCTCCCCGGCCCGGCGGGCGATCTGGGCGCCCGGGTCTACCGGCCCGAGGCCGCTGGACCGCTCCCGACGATCCTGTTCATCCACGGTGGCGGCTTCGTGATCGGGGACATCGACACCCATGACAACCAGTGCCGCACGATCTGCCGAGATGTCGGTGCCGTGGTGCTGAGCGCCGGCTACCGGCTCGCGCCCGAGGCGCCCTTCCCCGCGGCCGTCGAGGACTGCGTCGCGGCACTGGCCTGGACAGCGGCACACGTCGACCAACTCGGCGGCGATCCGGTACGGCTCGCCATCGCCGGTGACTCGGCCGGAGGCAACCTGGCTGCCGTCACGGCCCGACTCGCGCGCGACGCCGGCGGGCCACCGCTGGCTGCGCAGCTGCTCATCTACCCAGGAACCGATTTCCGCGAGGACGATGCCCGGTACTCGTCGCGCGCGGACAACGCGGATGGATATTTCCTGACCGTCGCGGACATGAGGTGGTTCAGCGGCCACTATGTCGGCACGGCCGACCCCAGCGACCCGAACCTCTCGCCGCTGCTCGCCGAGGACCTGGCCGGACTTCCGCCGGCCGTCATCGTGACCGCCGAGTACGACCCGCTCCGCGACGAGGGCGAGGCCTACGCGCGAGCGCTCGATGACGCTGGGGTGCCCGTCACGCTGGTGCGCTACGACGGGCTGATCCACGGCTTCTTCGATCTCGCCGTGCTCAGCCCCGCCGCGGCCGACGCCGTACGCGAGACGTGCGCGAACCTCAAAGCGCTGCTCACCTGAGAGCCACCGGTGGTCGCCGGCGCACGGTCCTCACTCAGTCGGTGAGATGAGCCGCGTCTCATACGCGTAGATCACGGCCTGGACACGGTCGCGCAAGCCGAGCTTGCCGAGCAGGCTCGACACGTGGGACTTGACCGTCGCCTCCGAGACGATGAGCGCCTCGGCGATCTCGGCGTTGGACAGGCCGGCAGCGAGCATCCGCAGCACCTCCTGCTCACGGACCGTCAGCCGCTGCAGTTCGTCGGCCTGACGGGAGACCGCGACGGGCAGACGCCGCGCGACCTGATCGAGCAGCTGGCGCGTCACGGCAGCCGAGAGCACCGCGTCACCCGCCGCCACGGCGCGCACGGCGGCGACCACCTCCTGAGTCGGGGCGTCCTTGAGCAGAAACCCGCTCGCCCCGGCGCGCAGCGCCTCGAGGATGTACTGATCAAGGCCGAACGTGGTCAGGATCAGCACGCGCGAGCGCGGCAGTCGCCGCGTGGCCTCAATCCCATCCATACCGGGCATCCGGATGTCCATCAACACGACGTCGGGGCTGTGCTGCGCTACGGCCGTGAGCGCTTGCTCGCCGGTCCCGGCCTCGGCGACGACCTCGATGTCACCGGTGGCCTCGAGCACGGCTCGGAACCCCGCGCGCATCATCGGCTGATCGTCGGCGATGACGACGCGCAGGGAGCTCACGTCGCGGTGGGCACGTAGGGCAGCATGGCGGTGACCCGGAACCCGTAGGGGAGCGCCTCGGTGGACAGGGTTCCGCCGAACATCACCGCGCGCTCGCGCATGCCGATCAGTCCGTGACCGTCAGACGGGCTGCTCGTCACCGCGGATCGTGCGTCGTCGGCGCGGTCGGTGACCGTCAGCAGCAGGCACGCGTCGCCATAGGCGAGGGTGACCTTCGTCCTCGCCCCGGCCGCATGCTTGACCACGTTGGTGAGTGCCTCCTGGACGATGCGGAACGCCGACAGGTCAAGGCCCTTGGCCAGCTGTCTTGGCCGGCCCTCGACCGTGAGCTCGATCTCCAGTCCCGCCCCCCGGGACTGCTCCAAGAGACGCTCGAGCTGCCCCAGCCCGGGCTGCGGGGCGAGCTCGGGCTCCCCGCCGTTGCCCGAGCGCAGGAGTCGGAGCGTCGCGTGCATCTCCTGCATCGTCTGACGCCCCAGGTCCGCGATGACATCGGTGCCGGCGGTCACCTGCGGGTCGCCGGCGGTCGCACCGAGCGCCTGCGCATTGACCACCATCAGGCTCACGTTGTGGGCGACAACATCGTGGAGCTCCTGCGCGATCCGCAGCCGCTCCTGGGCCACGGCCCGGTCGCGCAGACTCTCGATCACCCGGCGCCGGGCGGCGACGTACAGACCGACGGCGACCGCCGCCGCGCACGAGGCGACGTCCCCGATCGAGTAGCCGATCAGACCGCCGTGCGCCGACGCAGCGTCGGTCCCCCACGCCGCCCCGGCGGCGATCGTCACCAGCGCGGCGGCGGACCCGGCCTGGGCTGAGGCGCGCCAGGGGCTGTCGGACGCGATCGTGTAGAGCACGACCATGATCGGCAGCACGAGCGTCCGGTTGTCGGGCATCGCCGCGGACGCCGCCACGGCCAACGCCAGCGCCAGCACCGGGCGGCTGCGGCGGATGACGAT
>JALYTU010000019.1 GCA_030854125.1 Actinomycetota bacterium
CGGTCACCCCGGGCCGGGTTCGGCCACCGGCGCCGCCCGACCGGGCCGGACTCGGGCTCCGCGGGGGCGCCGGAGTCGCCTCGGCCCTCGTGCCGCCGGTGACCACGGGGCGCAACTCGACGTGCTGCTCGCGCGAGCAGATCGGGCAGTTCTGGACGAGATGGTTGTGGCGGCAGAAGCTGGGCATCACTCAAGTAATGGTCTCAGAGCATATGTCGCCGCGCGACCACCCGCCGCGAGAGCGATCGCGTCGCGCTCGCCGGGCACGCTAGGCCTCCCCGGGGCCGAGACCAGCCGCCACCGCCTCGGTACGCCGGTGCTCGCGGCCCCGGGACATCACCTCGCGGAAGCTCCGGAACCGGAAGATGAGGACCAGCGCGGCGAACCCGAGTGCCGAGCTGAGGACCGCCGTGGCGATCTGCTGCCCGACTGAGAACGACGCCGCGTCAGCGCTCTTGAAGATGGCCAGCAAAATCGCCTGCTGCACCCCGGCACCGCCCGGCGTGAACGGAAACACCGAGGCGACAACCTGGACGGCGAGGACCAGCAGGGCGTTGCGCACCGATCCGCCGATGTGGAAGGCGTCCAGCAGCGCCCAGTAGGCGGCGAAGCGAGCCACCCAGCTGGCCAGCTGCCAGCCCGCCATCCGCCGGCGGTAGGCGTCGCGATCGTGCAGAATCGTCAGGCCCTGGCGTACGCGCTGCCAGAACGCCCGCACGCGGGCTGAGAGCAGCGCGAAGCCGACCAGGAACACGAGCCACACGACGGTGATGAAGAACAGCGTGAAGCGCATGTTGGAGGCGAAGAAGCTGATGTCGAACGCGGGCAGCTTGGAGAAGTCCGGCGGCTTGGGGAACACCCCCTGGGTGAAGGCGAAGCACATGATCAGAAGCCCCATCGCCCAGTCGAAGACGACCCCGGTCGACAGCGCGGCCGCCACCGCCGGGTAGCTGGAGGGTGGGATCGCCAGGCGGGTGAGGAACAGCTGGGCGACGTTCCCACCGCCGAGCGGGAAGACGTTGTTGATCGCGTAGCCGACCATGTAGGCGCCCCAGACGTCGCGCCAGCGCACGCGGACGTCGGGGTAGGCGGCCTGCACGGCGCCCCACAGCGCGCGCGAGCGCAGCAGCAGGTAGATGGCGAAGAAGACCAGACCGAGCAGCAGCGAGGTCCAGCTCAGGCTGGCCAGACGGGAGAAGAACGTGCCGGCCGAATCCAGCAAATTGCTGACCGTGCATCCGATCGAGCCACACCCGTGGTGAGCGTTGATCGCCACCGAGGCCGTCAGGTTCATTCACGTACGGTCGCATACCCGCCAGTCAGGCTTGGGCCCGCAGACATCCGGCCGCAAAGAAGACCGGGGGGCCCAGATCCTTCTGGGCCCCCCGGAGAGCCAGGGAAGTGGGGGCGCAGTTCCCTGACCGACACGGGCGAGTTTCCCCGTCCCAAGCTTTTGTAAACCCGAAGCCCCCCGGCTGATCGCCGCAGCGATCGCCCCCCGGACGCTAGCAGCTTCGCGCGGGCCGCCACAAGCCGCGGCCGTGAAACTTGTCCACCGAGCGGCTCAGTGTCGTCAGGGCTCGCGCGCCCCCGGCCCGCTGAAGAACTCCTCGCCGGGCCGGACGTTGCCCGCCGCTTCGGCCTCGTGGCGCAGCGTCCGATCCGAAACCCCGCTCCAGGCACCGACCGCGAGCATCTCCCGGTCGGCGTCCATCGGGCTGCCGCCGAGATCGGCGTTGACGATGCGCGCACACTTGCGGCCCTCGGCGATCGCGGTCACCACCAGGGACTGCCCGATGCGGGCGTCTCCGCAGGCATAGACCCGTCCGACGGTCGTGCGGTAGGTCTGCTCGGTGGCGATGTTGCCGCGGTCATCCAGGCCGAGAGCGAGCTCGGACACCAGGCCTTCATGCTCGGCGTGCTGGAAGCCGATTGCGATCAGCGCGAGATCGGCCTCGGCCACGAACTCGCTGCCCGGCACGGGCGTCAGATCGCGTGACGAGCTGCCGGTGACCTTGCGGGCATAGACGTGGCTGATCTGGCCGTCGCGGCCGCCGAAACCGGTCACCTCGGTCCCCCAGCGGCGCTTGCCCCCCTCCTCTAGTGCGTAGGTGTTCAGGGTGCGCTTGGGCGGCAGTGGCCAGGGATGACGAGGATCCTCGCGCCCATCCGGGAGCTCGGCGTAGACGTCGAGCATCACGACGCTCTCGGCGTGTTCGCGATGAGAGTTGGAAATGCAGTCCATCCCCGTGTCGCCGCCCCCGATCACGATTACCTTCTTGCCCGCGGCCGAGATCTCCCGGCCCGGCAGCGGCGCCCGCGACGGTCGGCCCTGGCGAGCGGCGACCCAGCGGTTGCGCTGATACAGGTAGTCCATCGCCGGGTGGATCCCGCTCAGCTCGCGCCCGGGGACGTCGATCTCGCGCGCGACGCGCGAACCAACCGAGATGACGAGGGCGTCAAAGCGCTCCTGCAGCTCCTCGGCGCTGACATCGCGGCCGACGTCGGTGTCGTAGACGAAGGTGATCCCCTCCTGGGCCAGAATCGCGACCCGGCGGTCGATCACCGCCTTCTCGAGCTTGGCGTCGGGCACTCCGAAGCGCATCAGACCGCCGGGGCCCTCGTCGCGCTCGTACACGGTCACCGAATGCCCGCACTTGTTCAACTCGGCCGCGACAGCGAGACCGGCCGGGCCGGCGCCGATCACCGCCACCGTCCGTCCGGAGCGGCGCGCGGGCGGCTCGGCGACGATCCAGTCCTCCTGGAAGGCGCGCTCGACGATCGCCAGCTCGATCTGCTCGATCGTCACCGGGTCGTCGTTGATCGCCAGCACGCAGGCCGACTCGCAGGGCGCCGGGCAGATCAGGCCGGTGAACTCGGGGAAGTTGTTGGTGGTGTGCAGCTGATCGATCGCCTCACGCCACTTGTCGCGATACACGAGGTCGTTCCAGTCCGGGATCAGGTTGCCCAGCGGACACCCCTCGTGGCAGAAGGGCACGCCACAGTCCATGCAGCGTGCGCCCTGCCGGCGCAGCTCGGCGTCCGGCTGCACGTCGAAGTAGCGCTCGTAATCGCTCACGCGCTGCTCAGGGTCGCGCTTGTCGAAGCCGACCCGGTGAATCTTCAGAAATGCGCCGAGCTCACCCAAAGGACATGGGAGCGTAACAACGCGCAACGACCTCGTCCTGGCCGATGGCAGCGCGACCGCGTAGATTGCCCTGCGGTGAGCGCGCCGACGGTCAACCGACGGTCTCGACGGTGACCGATACGGTCTTCCTGGCGTCACGCGGACGGTTCTCGCTGGCGGCTGCGGCGGGCTTCGGCTTCGGACCCAACGAGGGCCGGACATCGGACTTCGATGGCATCCTGCGCCTGGCCTTCGCGGTCGACGGCGGGCGCGGCTATGCGGGCGTTGTGCTCCGGCAGCCTGACCCTGACGGCCCTTTGGAGGCTGCGTTCGAGCTCCGTGGCGGGGCAGGCGTGGACGCGGCCATCGCCCAGACCCAGCGGATCGTCTCGCTCGACCACGACGGGGTCGCCTTTGAGCGCCTCGGGGGCGGCGACGCGGTGCTCGGTGCGCTGCAGCGGGCCCATCCCGGTCAGCGTCCCGTGCTGTTTCCCTCTCCCTACGAAGCGGCGGCCTGGGCGGTGATCTCCGCCCGGCGTCCGGCCGCCCAGGGCGCAAGAGTCCGCGCGGACCTCGCGCGCCAGCTCGGAGAGACGTTCGAGCTCGCCGGCCGCGAAACGCTCGCCTTCCCGCAGCCTGAGCATCTGCTGACCCTCGGGGATCAGTTTCCGGGGCTCAACCTCGAGAAGCTCACCCGGCTGCGGGGCGTGGCGGGCGCGGCGGCGGCCGGCGAGCTGGACGTGGACCGGATGCACGCTCTCGGTCCCGAGGCCGCGTTCGTCGACGTACAGCGGCTCAAGGGCCTGGGCCCGTTCTACGCCGGCCTCGTCGTGCTGAGAGCGAGCGGGTTTGCCGACGCCCCGCTGCTGGCGCCCGAGCCGCGGGTACTGCGCCATGCGGCCGCCTACTACGAGCTCGACAACCCGCCGACCCTCGAAGCGTTCTCAGCGCTCGCCCAGCGCTGGCGCCCGTTCCGGACCTGGGCGACGGTGCTGATCCGCCTGGCCGGCGAGCGCGGGACCGAGATCAGCGGTGGCTGAGCTGGTCCGATGCGTCAGGACGAGGCGGCGGCGCTGAGCTCCTCGGCCTCGGCGCGCTCGGCCAGCACCCGCTTGTAGTCGCGGGGCATGACCTTGATGAAGCGCTCGCGCGCCCGTTCCCAGGAGGCCAGGAGGTTGCGGGCCACGAGCGACCCAGTGCGCTGGGCGTGCTCGGAGATCAGCGCCCTGACCTCCTGCTCGTCGTCCTCGGTCACCGGCTCGAGATCGACGAGCTCGAGGTTGCAGCGTCCCTCAAAGCCGCGGTCCTTGTCATACACGTAGGCCACGCCGCCGCTCATCCCGGCCGCGAAGTTGCGTCCGGTCGGACCGAGAATGACCACGCGGCCACCGGTCATGTACTCGCAGCCGTGATCGCCGACCCCCTCGACAACCGCATTGGCCCCGGAGTTGCGCACCGCGAAGCGCTCACCCGCGAGCCCGCGGAAGAAGGCCCGGCCGGCCGTCGCGCCATACAGCACCGTGTTGCCGACGATCGTGTTCTCCTCGGCCCGGAACAGCGTCGAGTCCGGCGGGCGCACCGAGACGATCCCGCCCGACAGGCCCTTGCCCGTGTAGTCGTTGGTCTCGCCCTGCAGCGCGAAGGTGACTCCCGGGGCCAGCCAGGCACCGAAGCTCTGGCCGGCCGAGCCTGAGAAAGTGATCTCGATCGTCCCCTCGGGCAGGCCGCGAGGACCGTGGCGGCGGGCGATCTCGCCGGACAGGATCCCACCAACGGTGCGGTTGACGTTGCGCAGCGGGACAGGGCCCTGGCGGACCGCCTCACCGGACTCGATCGCCGGCCCGCACAGCTCGACCAGCTCCCAATCCAACGCGTCGTCGAGCACGGGAACCTGGGGCCGGGTCCGCGAACGGGGCATGTCCGGCGGCAGGTCGGGCGTGGAGAGCACCATCGCGAGATCGATCCCGCGCGACTTCCAATGGTCGATCGCGTCATCGCTCTCGAGCAGCTCGGTGTGACCGATCAGATCCTCGAAGCGGCGCACGCCGAGCTTGGCCATGATGCCGCGCACCTCCTCGGCAATGAACATCAGATAGGCGGTCACGTGGTCGGGCGTCCCGCGGAACCGTGCGCGCAGCTCCGGATCCTGGGTTGCCACCCCGACCGGGCACGTGTTGAGGTGGCAGACGCGCATCATGATGCAGCCCATTGCGATCAAGGGCGCGGTCGAGAAACCGAACTCGTCGGCGCCGAGCAGCGCACCGATCACCACATCACGCCCGGTCTTCATCTGGCCATCGACCTCGACGGTGATCCGCGAGCGCAGATCGTTGAGCAGGAGGGTCTGCTGGGTCTCGGCCAGGCCGATCTCCCAGGGCACGCCGGCGGACTGGACCGAGGACTGTGGTGAAGCGCCGGTCCCGCCGTCATGGCCGGAGATGGTGACGTGGTCGGCATTGGCCTTGGCGACGCCGGCGGCGACCGTGCCGACGCCGACCTCGGAAACGAGCTTGACCGACAGCGAGGCCTTCGGATTGGCGCAACGCAGGTCGTAGATGAGCTGCTTGAGGTCCTCGATCGAATAGATGTCGTGATGGGGCGGCGGCGAGATCAGGCCGACCCCGGGGGTCGAGCTGCGAATCTTGGCGATGTAGTCGTCGACCTTGTGGCCGGGCAGCTGACCGCCCTCGCCCGGCTTGGCGCCCTGGGCCATCTTGATCTGGATCTGGTCGGCGTTGACCAAGTAGTGGATCGTGACCCCGAAGCGTCCCGAAGCCACCTGCTTGATCGCCGAGCGGCGCCGATCACCGTTCTCGTCGGCGGTGAAGCGGGCCGGATCCTCGCCGCCCTCACCGGTGTTGGACTTGCCACCGAGCCGGTTCATCGCAATCGCCAGCGTCTCGTGGGCCTCGCGGGAAAGCGAGCCGAGGCTCATCGCCCCGGTGCTGAACCGTTTGACGATCTCGATCGCGGGCTCGACCTCGTCGAGTCCGATCTCGGTCTCGGCGTAGCGGAAGCTCATCAGCCCGCGCAGGGCGGCTCGGCGCGTGGATTCCTCGTTGGCCTGGCGGGCAAACTCGTCGTAGGTCCGCTGCGGATCGCGCTGGTCGACCGTCTGGCCGCCGTTGGCGGTCGCCGCCGCGCGCACGGCGTGCTGGAGGCTGGCGATCGTGTCCGGGTTCCAGATGTGCAGCTCACCGTCGCGGCGCCACTGCAGCACCCCGCCGACCGGCAGCAGGTCACGGCCGGTGCGTGGGTAGGCACGGAAGTGGCGCTCCAGCGCCTCGGTGGCCAGAACCCCGAGCCCGACGCCCGCAATCCGCGAGGCGGTACCGGTGAAATGGCGGTCGATGACCTCCCGCTCCAGGCCGACGGCCTCGAAGATCTGGGCGCCGCAGTACGACTGGATGGTCGAGATGCCCATCTTGGCGATCGTCTTGAGCAAACCCTTGCCGATCGCCTTGACGATTCGCACCTCGGCCTCATCGTGCTCGAGATCCTCGGGCAGCATCGAACGGTCGGCGAGCTCGTCCAGGGACTCGAACATCAGATACGGGTTGATCGCCGAGGCGCCGTAGCCGATCAGAGTCGCCATGTGGTGGATGTCACGCGGCTCCCCGGACTCGATCACCAGCCCGGTGCGCAGCCGGGTGCCCGCGCGCACGAGGTGATGGTGGACGGCGGCGACCGCGAGCAGCGATGGCATTGCCACCCGCTCGGGACCGAGGTTGCGGTCCGACAGGATGATGATCGTGGCGCCGTTCTCGACGTAGCGCTCGGCCTCTTCGCACACCGCGGCCAGCCGGCGCTCCATCCCGTCGGTGCCGTCCTCGATCGGCCAGGTGATGTCCAGAGTGGCGGCGTTGAAGATCTCGTGCGAGACCTGGCGCAGCTTCTCGAGCTCGTGATTGCGCAGGATCGGCTGGTCCATGACCAGCTGATGGGCCTGCTCGGGCGCTTCGGTGAGCAGGTTCAGCTCGCCGCCTACGCCGGTGTGCAGGCTCATCACCACGTTCTCGCGGATCGGATCGATCGGCGGGTTGGTGACCTGCGCGAACAGCTGCTTGAAGTAGGAGAACAGCGGGGGCTGGCGATCGGACAGCACGGCCAGCGCGGAATCGTTGCCCATGCTCGCGACGGGCTCCTCGCCCTTGGTGGCCATCGGCGCGATGATCATCCGCAGGTCCTCCTGCGAGTAGCCGAAGGCCAGCTGCTTGGAGCGCAGCGGCTCCACGCGCGGCACGCGCGGCTCGCGGTCCGGGAGGTCGTCGACGTGGACGACTGACCGCTCGTACCACTCACCGTAGGGCTTGCGGCGGGCGACCCGGCGCTTGACCTGCTCGTCATCGACGATCTTGCCCTCCTCGAGGTCGAGCAGGAACAACTTGCCGGGAGCCAGGCGGCCCTTGCGCTGGACGTGCTCGGGGGCGACCGTCATCACCCCGGTCTCGGACGCGAGCACGACGTAGCCCTCGGTGTCCTGGATCCAGCGGCCGGGCCGCAACCCGTTGCGATCGAGCACCGCGCCGGCCAGGCGGCCGTCGGTGAAGGCGATCGCGGCGGGGCCGTCCCAGGGCTCGATCAGGCAGGAGTGAAAGTCATAGAAGCCCCGCACATCTGGGTCCAGGTCGCGCCGCGTCCGGTAGGCCTCGGGCACCATCATCATCATCGCGTGGGGGATCGAGCGGCCGCTGAGCACGAGCAGCTCGAGCACGTTGTCGAACACGGCCGAGTCAGAGCCGCCGTCGCGAACGACCGGCAACACCTTCTGCAGGTCGTCACCGAACAGCTCGGAGGCGAGCTGGGATTCGCGCGCGCGCATCCAGTTGACGTTGCCGCGCAGGGTGTTGACCTCGCCGTTGTGGGCGATCATCCGAAAGGGATGCGCGAGCTCCCAGGACGGGAAGGTGTTGGTCGAGAAGCGCGAATGCACGAGCGCCAGGCGCGAGGCGACGCGGGGGTCGCGCAGGTCCGGGAAGTAGCGCGGGAGCTGGGGAGCGGTGAGCATCCCCTTGTAGACGAGGGTGCGACTCGAGAAGCTGGGCAGCGCGAGCCCCGGGCCCGCTTCGCGCTCGATCAGGCGCCGGATCACGTATAGCTTGCGCTCGAACGCCCCCTGATCCTCGATCTCCTCCGCGGCGGCGATGAACACCTGACGGATGACGGGTGCGGACATTCGCGCCGTGTCGCCCACGAAGCGGTCATCGACGGGCACGTCACGCCACCACAGCAGCCGCTGGCCCTCGGCGGCGATCGTCCGCTCGATCAGGGTCTCGAGGCCGCGGCGCTCCTCGGGGTCGGCGGGCAGAAAGCAGACTCCGACGCCGTAGCGCCCCGCCGGCGGCAGCTCGATCCCGGACACCGCGCCGCGCATGAACGCGTCAGGGATCTGGATCAGGATCCCGGCGCCGTCCCCGGTCCCCGGATCTGCGCCCTCAGCGCCGCGGTGCTCGAGATTCTGAAGCGCGTCCAGCCCTTTCTCGACCACGGCGTGCGTGGCCTCGCCCCACAGTTTGGCGACCAGTGCGATGCCGCAGGCATCGTGCTCGTATGCAGGGTGGTAGAGGCCTGTGGCCCCGGGGGCTGCGGATCGGTACATGACGGGGGGCCCTCGCGGTCCGGTGGCGGGCAGACAGGCACGACCAGAAGGAGGACTCAGGGTACCCAGCGCACACGCGATCGGCAAGGGCCGCCAGGGGCCGGTCCTGGATGACGGCGCGGGTTAGCCCTTGGCCTTGGCCCGAGGCTTGGCCAGCGCCTTGGCCCGGCTCTTGGCCGCGGGCTTCTGCTTGGCCGCGGCGCCGGACTTGGCGGCCGGCTTGGAGGCCTTTGGGGTCTGCTCGTCGCCACCGCGCATCTCGGCCAGGCTGGCCTCCAGCGCGGCCATCAGATCTGGCGCCACGGCGGGCTCCTCGGCCTGGGGCTGGACGGCGATCTCCTCACCGGCAGCCTTGCGCTCGATCAGGTCAAGGACACGCTCGCGGTAATCATCCTTGAACTTGGCGGGGTCGAATTCGGCCGAGAGCGAATCGATCAGCTGCTGGGCCATGGTCAGCTCGCGCTTGCTCGCCTCGGCATCCCCGAGCGCATCGAGCTCGTCGATCCGGTCCGGAGAGAGCACCTCGTCACCGAACAGCATCGTGGACATCGTCATCACCGCATCGGTCGGCCGCAACGCGCAGAGCTGCTGACGCGAGCGGATGACCACGCGCCCGATCGCTACCTTGCCGGCCTCGCGCATCGCCTCCAGCAGCAGCTGGTAGGCCTTGGCGCCGCCGGTGGTCGGGGCCAGGTAATAGGAGTGGTCGTAGTAGATCGGGTCGATCTCGGCGAGATCCACGAACTCCTCGATGTCGATCGTCTTGGTTGCCTTGGGGTCGAGCGCGTCGAGCTCCTCCGGGTCGATCAGCACGTAGCGATCCGGCGTGAGCTCGTAGCCCTTGACAATGTCATCGAAGGTGACCTCATCGCCGGTCGACGGATCGACGCGCTTCTGCTTGATCCGGGCGCCGGTCTTGGCCGAAAGCTGATGAAAGCGGACTGACTTGGGTGAGGTGGCGCTGTACAGCTTGACGGGGACGTTGACCAGCCCGAAGCTGATGGCGCCGGTCCAGATTGCGCGAGCCATGAGCCAGTTTGTATACCCCGGCGCGGCCACGGGCAAGCCGTGACCGCGGTCTTGCTTTCAGCGCCCGATGCTCGACATGTCCGCGTAGCGGTCGCCACGGGCCGCGCCGGCGGGCGCGGCCTCATCCAGGCGGGCGAGGTCCTCCGCGCTGAGCTCGAGCTCTGAGGCCTGCGCGTTCTGCTCGGCGTAGGCTCGCCGCTTGGTACCCGGGATCGGCACCACGTCGCTCCCCTGGGCCAGCACCCAGGCGATCGCGAGCTGGCCGGGGGTGCAGTCCTGCTCGCGGGCGATCTCGCGCACACGCTCGACCAGCTCGAGGTTGCGGGTGAAGTTCTCCCCCTGAAAGCGGGGGCTGCTGCGGCGGAAGTCGCCCTCGGCGAGATCCTGGGGACTGGTGATCGCACCGGTGAGAAAGCCCCGCCCGAGCGGACTGTAGGCGACCAGGCCGATGCCGAGCTCGCGCAGCAGGGGGAGGATCTCTTCCTCGGGATCGCGACTGAACAGCGAGTACTCGCTCTGCAGCGCGGAGATCGGATGCACGGCGTGTGCGCGGCGGATCGTCTCCGCTCCTGCCTCCGACAGGCCGAGATAGCGGACCTTGCCGGCGTCGACAAGCTCGGCCATCGCCCCCACGGTCTCCTCGATCGGGACGCCGGGGTCGACGCGGTGCTGGTAATAGAGGTCGATGTGGTCGACCGCGAGCCGGCGCAACGACGCGTCACAGCAGTGATGCACGTAGTCGGGCCGTCCGTTGACCCCGCGCCTACTGGGATCGTTGCGGTCGCGCACGAGGCCGAACTTGGTCGCCAGCACGACCTCGTCGCGGCGGGACGCGATCGCCTCGCCCACCAGCACCTCGTTGGTCTGCGGGCCGTAGGCATCGGCGGTATCCAGCAGCGTGACGCCGAGATCAAGCGCCCGGCGGATGGTCGCCACCGCTTCGGTCTCATCCGTGCTGCCGTAGAACTCCGACATGCCCATGCAGCCGAGTCCCTGTTCGGAGACGATCAGGCCCTGGGTGCCGAGCGTGCGTTGGTCCATGCTGTGAGCCAGCCTAGTGGGATCGCCGCGCAACGCTCTCACATTCTCCGGGCGCTCGTCGTTTCATGACCGTGTCCCTGCCACCGTTTCAGACCCTGCTCGATGCGCATGGGCGCGACGTGCGCCGGTTCCTGATCGCGACGGTGGGCGCCACCGATGCCGACGACTGCTACCAGGAGACGTGGCTGGCCGCGCTGCGCGCCTACCCACGGCTGCGCGACGCCTCCAACCTCCGCGGCTGGATCCTCACCGTCGCGCACCGCAAGGCGATCGACCATCTGCGGGGGCGCGCGCGCCGTCCGGTGCCGGTCCACGACCCCGATCCGCTCGACAGCTCCCCCTCTGCCCAGACCCAGCCCGCCGCGGAGCCGCCCGACGATGCGCTTTGGGCCGGCGTGGCCGCGCTGCCCGACAAGCAGCGGACCGCGATCGCGCTGCGGTTCGTTGCCGATTGCGCCTACGCGGAGATCGGCACCGTGATGCAGACCACCCCCGAGGCGGCTCGGCGCAGCGTCCACGAGGGCCTCACGCGCCTGCGAAAGGAACACCGCCCATGACCAAATCAGACAACCTGGACCGCGAGTCAGGCCCCCTGCAGGACGCGCTGCGTGCCGGTCCGCCGAGCCGGGCGAGCACTTCGCCCGACCTCACGGCGGCCGCGGTCGACGCCGGACTGCTGGACGTCGCCTACGCCACACTGGACGGCCCCCTCGGGCACCTCCTGCTGGCGGCGACACCGGCCGGACTGCTGCGGATCGCCTACTCCGAGCCCAGCACCGACGACGCCGTGCTCGCCGATCTCGCCGCGCGGGTCTCCCCCCGGGTGCTCGCCGCGCCGCGCCGGCTCGATCACGCCCGACGCGAGCTCGAGGAATACCTCGCCGGTCGCCGGCGGGACTTCGGCCTGGACCTCGACCTGCGCCTGATGACCGCATTCGCCCAGCGCGTGCTGGTGGCCGCGCAGGCGATCCCCTATGGCGCCACCCGGACATACCGCGAGGTGGCCACGGCCGCGGGCAGCCCTCGGGGGTTTCGTGCCGCGGGCAACGCGCTGGGCGCCAATCCCCTGCCGATCGTGCTGCCCTGTCACCGGGTGCTTCCGTCAGCCGGCGGGCTGGGCGGCTACGCGGGTGGACTGGACCGCAAGCGGTTCCTGCTGGCGATCGAAGCCGGCGCACCCGCCCCGGGCCTTGTGTGAGCTGACTCACGCTGCGATGCTGGCCGGAGCAGAAAGCTAGTCGTGGGTGAGACAAGCGCCCGCCAACCGGGGAGGCCGATGGGACGAGATCTGAGGGCGATGTTGCCGCCGGGGCCGCGGGTTCCGAGCGTGCTGCAGCTGCTGGGGACCTGGACGCGTCCGACCGCCTCGCTGGAGCGCCTGCGGCGCTATGGGCGGCGGGTGACCGTCCAGCTCCCGTTCCAGCCCCCGTTCGTGATCCTCTCCGATCCGGCCGACATCAAGGCGCTGTTCATCGCCCCCGCGGATACCGTCCATCCGGGCGAGGGCGCGTCCATCCTGGCTCCGATCGTCGGTCGCAACTCGGTCATCCTGCTCGACGAGGACATCCACCTCGCTCAGCGCCGGCTGCTTCTGCCCGCCTTTCACGGCGAGCGGATGCAGCGCCTGCGGGGAATGATGGCCGAGATCTGCGAGCGCGAGGTGGCCTACTGGCCGGCCGGCGAGGACGTTGCCCTGCACCCGCGGCTGCAGGCGCTGACGCTGGAGATCATCCTGAGGGCGGTCTTCGGCCTGGAGCGAGGACCGACGCTCACCCGGCTGCGTGAGCTGCTCGGCGAGGTGCTTGCGTTCTCAGAGAGCCCGCTGTCGGTGCTGCCGCCGCTGCAGCGCTGGCTGAGCTGGACTCCGACCCAGCGGCGATTCAACCGGCTGATGGCCGACACCGACGACCTGATCTTTCAGATGATCGCGCAGCGGCGGGCTGCCGGTGCCGACGGCGGCCCGGCACCCGAGAACGGCACGCCTGCGCCCCCGCGTGAGGCGGACAGCGAGGACATCTTCTCCACTCTGCTGGCCGCCCGCCACGAGGACGACAGCGAGATGTCGGCCCGGGAGCTGCGCGACGAGCTGATGACGGCGCTCGTCGCCGGGCACGAGACCACCGCCTCGCAGCTGGCGTGGGCATTGGAACGGCTCTCCCGTGAGCCCGAGGTGCAGGCGCGTCTGCGCGACGAGGTCGACGCCGGCGAGTCCGAGGGCTACCTCAACGCGACGATCACCGAGATCCTGCGCATGCGCCCGGTCCTGCCCAACGCCGAGCCGCGGCTGACCAAGCGTGAGGTCGAGATCAACGGAGTGCATTATCCGGCCGGCGTCGTGCTGCTGGCCAGCGCCTACCTCGTGCATCACGACCCGTCAATCTATCCCGAGCCACGGGTCTTCCGGCCCGAGCGCTTCCTCGGGGTGACCCCGGGCACCTACACCTGGCTGCCCTTCGGCGGCGGCCGGCGACGCTGCCTCGGTGCGAGCTTCGCCCTGGAGGAGATGCGGATCGCCTTGCGGGCGGTGGTGCAGCGCTACGAGCTGGCGCCTGCCGGCCCGCGCGGCGAGACGGCCCGGAGGCGGAGCATCACCTTCAGCCCCTCGCGCTCGGCCACGGTCGTGCTGCACGCC
>JALYTU010000415.1 GCA_030854125.1 Actinomycetota bacterium
CGCCGGCGCCATCCTGGCGGCGGACACGCCCCTGGGCGCGTTGCAATCGCTTGCGACGGCGTGGCGCCGCTCGCTCGGGGCCGACGTGATCGGCGTCACGGGCTCCACCGGTAAGACGTCGACCAAGGACATCCTGCTCGCCCTCATCAGCCCACACCGCCGCACAGCGGCCTCGCGCGAGAACTTCAACACGGAGATCGGACTTCCGCTGGAGATTCTGGCCGCCCCCGCGGGGACCGAGGTTCTCGTGCTCGAGATGGCCATGCGCGGCCGTGGCCAGATCGCCGAGCTGACAGCGATTGCCGAGCCCGACGTCGGCGTGATCGTCAGCGTTGGTCCGGTCCACCTGGAACTGCTGGGGACGATCGAGAACGTGGCCGCCGCCAAGGCCGAGCTGATCGCTGGGTTGATCCCGGGAAAGACGTCGATCGTCCCGGTGAATGAGCGCCTCCTGGACCCTCATCGTCGCGCTGACGTCCGCACGCTCACCTTCGGTGATGGCGGCGACGTCCGGTTCATCCGGCAGTCGCCCGCCGCCGTCAGTATCGATGCGGCCGGGACACCGGTGACCCTCACCGTCGATTTCCAGCAGGAGCACCTCCGTGCCGACCTGCTCGCTGCCGTCGCCGCCGCAACCGCGGTGGGAGTCACGCCCGCCGGACGTGTCGAGCTTGCTCTGAGCCCTGGCCGCGGGGAGACGGTCAGGCTTCCGGGGGGCATAACGGTCCTCGACGGCTGCTACAACGCGAATCCGATGTCGATGCGCGCCGCCCTGACCGATCTGGCGGATTCGGCTGCCCGGATCGGGGCCGTCCGCCGCGTGGCTGTGCTCGGGGACATGCTCGAGCTCGGCGCGGGCAGCCGCGACTATCACCTCGCGCTTGGGCAACGTGTCCGGCGGGCAGGGGTCGAGCTACTCGTCACCGTCGGCCCGGAGGCGGCGGCGATCGCTGAGCGCTTCGCCGGCGAGACCGAGGTGCTCGGCAGTGCCGACGACGCAGCGCGGATCGTGCCCAGCCTTTTACAGCGCGGTGACCTTGTGCTCGTCAAGGGTTCTCTCGGGGTCGGCCTGAAGGCGGTCTGCAGCGCCCTCGGGGTCGGCGCAACTCCGGCGCAGGCCGGAGATCGCGCTTAAATGGGGTCCGCGGGGTCCGCCTCGGGTCGCGTCCTGATCGCGGGCACCGCGTCGTTGCTGATGTGCCTGTTTCTGAGCCCGCGCTTCATCATCTTCTTGCGCAACCGGGAGTTCGGGCAGAACATCCGCGAGGAGGGCCCCAAGGGCCATCACGTCAAGGCCGGAACTCCGACCATGGGCGGGGTCATCATCTTTGCGGCGGTGACGGTGCCGTTTCTCGTCCTGTCGCATCGCGACTGGCCGGCACTGGGGGTGTTCTTTGCCGCCATTGCCTGTGCGCTGCTCGGTTTTGCCGATGACTACACCAAAATCGTCAAGCGCCGCTCGCTGGGCCTTCGCGCCCGGACCAAGCTCGTGGTCACGATCGCGATCTCGCTGGGGCTGTGGTGGGTGGCGACCCAGAAGGCACACATCCCGGCCTCGATCCAGGTCCGCTTTGCCGACGTGTCGGTCGACCTCGGGCCCTTCTACCCGGTCTTCATCTACCTGGTCGTAGCCGGCACGACAACCGCGGTGAACTTCACGGACGGCCTCGATGGCCTGGCGGCGGGCTGCGCGGCGATCGTGCTGCTGGCGTACCTCGGGATCACCTTCATCAGCGGCGAGCTCGATCTGACGATGCTGGCCGGCTGCCTGGTCGGCGCCTGCATCGGCTTCCTGTGGTTCAACAGCTTTCCCGCCAGCATCTTCATGGGGGACACCGGGTCACTCGGCCTCGGCGGCGCGATCGCCGGGCTGGCGATCATGACCCGGACCGAGGTGCTGCTGATCCTGCTCGGCGGGATCTTCGTGATCGAGGTCCTCTCGGTCGTGATCCAGGTCTTCTCGTTTCAGAGCTTCCGCAAGCGTGTGTTCCTGATGGCCCCGATCCACCACCATTTCGAGCTTCAGGGCTGGTCTGAGACCAAGATCATCCTGCGCTTCTGGATCGTGGCGGCGGCGTTCGGGGCGATCGGCTTCGTGGTCTACCAGCTCAGCATCAAGGCCTAGACATCCGATGTCGCGCGCCGGCCGACCCCGCCCGCCGCTCCCCGGCGGGCCCTACCTCGTGGTCGGCCTGGCCCGCTCGGGTGTCGCCGCGGCGCTGACGCTCCGTGAGCGCGGGGAGGAGGTGATCGGCCTGGACTCGGGCTCCGCGGCCGCTCCCGCCCTGGCGCAGGCGGCGGGAAGGCTTTCCCCGGCCGGCGTCGAAGTCCACCTCGATGTGTCAGGTGAGGCCCTTGCCGCCAGGGCCCGGACGCTCGTCAAGAGCCCCGGGGTCCCCTCAGACGCCCCCGTCGTGGCGGCAGCGCGCGCTCGTGGCGTGCCGGTGCTCGGCGAAATCGAGTTCGCGTGGCGGCTGCTGGCCAACGAGTTTATCGCGGTGACCGGCACCAACGGCAAGACGACCACCGCGGAGTGGATCGGCCACATCCACCGCGAGGCAGCACTGCCCGTGGCCGTGGCCGGCAACGTCGGCACGGCACTGTCCTCGCTGATCGACCGGGTCGACCCCGAGGCGACGGTCGTCTGCGAGGCGTCGTCGTTTCAGCTTGAGGACACCGAAGCGTTCGCTCCCGAGGTCGCGGTGCTGCTCAACCTCGAACCCGACCATCTGGATCGGCACGGCACGTTTAACGACTATGTCGCCGCCAAGCTGCGCGTGTTCGCGCAGCAGGGCAACGACGACGTGGCCATTGCCCCATCGGGTCTGGGCATCGAGGATCTCGGCGGCTGTGCCCGCCGGGTCTGCTTCGGCACCGATCGAGCGGCGGAGATGTCGGCCCGAGCAGGTCAGCTGTGGTGGGACGAGACACCCCTGATCGGAGTGGACGAGCTCGCCCTGCCCGGCGCCCACAACCGTGACAACGCGATGGCCGCGGCGGCCGCGAGCCTGGCCCGGGGCATCGAGCCCGGGGCCGTTGCCGCCGGCCTGCGCAGCTTTGCCGGCGTCCGCCACCGGCTCGAGCTGATCAAGACCCTGGAATGCGTCGCCTACGTCAACGATTCCAAGGCGACCAACGTCGCATCCACGATCGTCGCGCTTCGCAGCTATGACAGCGGCGTGCATCTGATCGCCGGGGGCATTGGCAAGCGCCAGAACTTTGCCCCGCTGGCGCCGCTGGTCGCCCAGCACTGTGCCGCGGTCTACCTGATCGGCGACGCAGCCGGCGCAATCGGGCGGGCTCTGCAGGGCGTCGACGTGCCGATCGACGCGCCCGAGACCCTGCCGGCGGCGCTCGCCGCGGCTCGCAAACGCGCGCGTTCCGGGGAGACCGTGCTGCTCTCCCCAGCCTGCGCGAGTTTTGATCAGTACGCCGACTTCGAGGCCCGCGGCGATGCCTTCCGCGAGCTCGTGGAGGCGCTCTGATGGCCACCACCACCGCCAACACTCGCGCAAAGTCCGGACGGGGCGCTGCGGCCTCGCGCCGGCGGGCCGGGCGCCGCGTCGCTCCGCCGCTGGAACATCGCGTCCTGATGACCGCCACGCTGTGCCTGATCGCCTTCGGTGCGGTGATGGTCTACAGCGCGTCCTCACCGCCCGGCGTGCTCAACGGCGGCGGCAGCGGCACGGGAACCCTCGTGCGCTACCTGGTCTTCGGGGCGATCGGCCTGGTGGCCATGTACATCCT
>JALYTU010000416.1 GCA_030854125.1 Actinomycetota bacterium
GTGCTCCCATTCAGCACGAAGGCGACCGCACCGGCAGAGATCGAGGTGGCCGGCCGACCCGAAGCGCGGGCGGTCTCTGCCCTGGCCCCGCCGACGGCCGCCTGAGTGTCCCCTAGGATCGAGCCGACCGTTCTCGACGAGATGGCACCGATGCCCCGCAGCCTCACCGACAGCAGCCCCGCCCGTCAGCGTGTCCCGGCCGCCGAGCGCCGGGACGCGCTGATCGAGGCCGCGGTTCACGAGTTCGCGCACGGCGGGCTGCACGGCACCCCGGTCGACCGCATCGCGCGGCGCGTCGGCGTCGCCCAGCCCTACGTGTTCAGCCTGTTCGGCAGCAAGCGAGAGCTCTTCCTGGCCGCCGTGCAGCGCAGCTTCGAGGATGTGTCGGGCTGGCTGACCGAGGCCGCCGAGGCGTTCGATCCGGCGACCGCGCTGCCCGACACCGACATGATGAAGGCGATGGGCGACCACTACGTCGAGCGCCTGGGCAGCGACCGCGATCACCTCATGCTCCAGCTGCAGGCCTATGCCGCCTGCGACGACGAGATCATCCGCGACCGGGTGCGCACGCTCTACGCCCGGCTGGTCGAGCACGTCCAGCGGTTGACCGCCGCCGACCAGGAGCGGATCGACAACTTCTTCCGCTACGGCATGTGGCTCAACGTCGCCGCCGCGATGGGCGTTCCCGACCTCTCGGTCGGCTGCGAATGGGTGCTGGCCGAGCTCGCCGAGGACGCCGTCTGAGCCTCATCCGAGGTGCGGCCCTCGGGATACCGGGTCAGGCCATCGTCGGGCTTCCGGGCCCGCAGCTGATCCTCGCCGGAGACGATCCGGTCGCTGGTCACGCCGGAACCTGATGGGCGAGGTCGCGCCCGGGCTCGATCCGCCAGCGCTGCGCGACCTCGGCAAGGTGCGCGTCCAGCTCCCAGCGGTCGGGCTGGGGGTCGCCCGCGTAGGCGGGGTTGGCGCCCTTGAGATCCATGCTGCCGGTGTTGTCGCCCGCCCGGCGAATCGCCTCGACGTCCTCGGCGCTGAGCCGCGGCTCGTCGGGCAGGGCTGCCAACTCGGCCCGCTTGTCCTCGACCGGGCGGGCCTCGGGGCCGGCCTCCTGGATCAGCGTGGGCACGACGCACTGCACGGCATCGTGGGCGAGGTTCCATTGGCAGGCGAGCTGGATCGCGGTCAGGCCAGTGCGCTGGGCGATCGGCCGCATCGCCTCCAGCCGGGCGCGGCCGCCCTCGATCCACCCCGCGGGCCGAAATCCGCGGTGGTCGCCGCGGGCCAGTTCCGCGCCGGCGTGCACGTCATCGAAGAGCAGCCCGCCGTAGTCCACCACGCGGGTGATGACCCGCACGCGGTGATCAGCCGCGGCGCCGAGCACGAGCTCGCCGGGCCACGGCTCGAGCGGGCCGAGGATGACCATCGCCCAGTCGATCATGTCCCCGAAACGCTCCAGGCAGTCGATCACGTCGAGCGTGAAGCCGTTAGCGGGGCCGGGGGCGATGCCGATCATCCGGGTCAGGCCGGAGTCGCGCAAAGCGGCCATGCCGTTCCAGACCGCCTCGCTCGTGTAGCCGATGCGATCGGGGTTGTGCAGCAGCAGCAGGTCGAAGCGGTCCGTTCCGCAGCGCTCGAGGCTGCGCTCGGTCGCCATCCGCAGATAGTCGGCATAGCCGTCGGGTCCGCGCAGTGCGGGGTCGGTGAAGCGGGGAAAGCCCTTGGCCCCGTTGCGCTCTCCGTCGTAGAAGTCATGACCGACGGCTCCGACCACGCACATCCGGTCGCGCGGGCGCTCGGCGGCACCCAGCGCGCGACCGAGGATCGCGTCGGCCTCCCCGGCCCCGTAGACGTCGGCGGTGATCACCGTCCGGATCGTCTCGTCGGGGGTGATCAGAGCGAGGAAGCGCTCGTCGTCGATCGGTTCGCCGAAGTGCATGAAGCGACCTCCGCTCCAGGTCCCGACGGCCATCGGCCCCGGGTCGATCGGCAGGTGTGAGGCGCTCATCGCACCCCAGTTTAGGACTCCCTGATCGGGGCTCAGCGTTGGCGCCACCACCTCCCGCTGATCAGGTCATGAAAGACCACGTCGTTGCGTCCACAGGTGGTGACCACCTCCCAGTAGCGGCGCCGCAGCGGCCGCTCGGTCCACCACCGATCCTCGATCAGCCACGACTCGCGAACCGCGTCGACGGTCCGCTCGGCAACGGTCACCGGGCACCCGCGCGCGTCCGCGGCGACCGCCACCCGTCGCGGCACCGACAGCCGCCGCGGGCCGCTCATCCCGGTGACCTCCCCTCGGCCCTCAGGGCCTTCGCGATTCGCGCCGCTTGACCAACCTTACACATAATATGCAGTTTTTTTACACAACTTATGCGTACTGTGTGTGCTACCATCCCGCCATGCGCCAGCTCAGCGGCGAGCTCTTTCCCACCGACGTGCCGATCCCGGCCAGCCAACTGATCGGCCGCCGCGACGACGTGCGGGAGATCGAGGCTGCGCTGGGCGCGGGAACGAACCTGATCCTCGCGGGACCGCGGCGGACCGGCAAGACGAGTGTCTGCGAAGCCGCTCTGGGCCGGCTGCACCGTCAGGGCGCCTACACGGCACGGGTCGACCTGTTCCGGATCGCCGATGCCGCCGAGCTGGCCGAGGCGCTGGCGATGGCGGTGATCGAGAACCGCTCGCCGGCCCGTCGGCTCATCCGGCGCGCCCGCGAGATCGGTCGCGCGGCGCTCAGCGCGACGCAGTCGGCCGCCGTGCTCAAGCTGCGCGGCCAGCTGGGCGAGGCGGTCGAGATCGCGATCACCCCGGGATGGGCGGCCGAGGACCCTCAGCGCGCCCTGGACCTCGCGCTCGAGCTGCCCGAGCGGATCGCCGTCGCCGATGGGCGTCGCATGGTCGTGTTCTTCGACGAATTTCAGGAGCTGGCCACCGAGCGGCGTCCCTACGGCGACCCCGACGCCGTGACCAAGCGGATGCGCGCCATCTTCCAGCGCAGCACGAGCGTCAGCTACCTGTTCGCAGGCAGCCTGGAACACGTCCTGCGCGACCTGTTCGGACCCCAGCAGCGCGCGTTCAGCGGCTTCGGCAGTTTCCACACCCTGCGGCAGATCGCCGCCGAGGACTGGCTCAATGGCCTCACCGAGCGCTTCGCCGCCGACGACTGCACGCTCGCCCCGGGCGCGCTGGAGCGGCTCGTCGCCCACGGCGGCGGCCACCCCCGGGCGACGATGCGCCTCGCCCAGCAGACTCATCTCGTCTCGGTCCAGCTCGACCGGCGCGAGATCGATCTCGACCTCGTCGAGCTCGGCCACCTCGCGGCAGTCAACGGCGACCGTCCGGCCATGGAGCAGACCGTCGAGCAGATCCGCCGCCTGCACAAGAATGCCCTCGCGGTGGCTCGGGTGGTCGCCCTGGGCGAGCAGATCCCCCGCCGGATCGCTCCTTCGATCCGCGACCGAGTGCTCAAGCTGCTCGAGCGAGCGGGGATCATCGAGCACGTCGCGCGCGGCGACTGGCGGATGGTCAACCCGCTGCTGCGCGACTACCTGCGCACGCTCAGCCCGCTCGGGTGAGCCGCCAGGTTTACGCATCAACTGCATCAATTGTAGCCAGACTTTGCGTAAGTCAGCTCATTCGTAGGGCGCCAGCACCGAGCGGCGTTCGGGGAATCGGGAGTCGGGATCGACCTCGAGCACGCGCAGTGCCGCCTCAGGGCCGGCGGCGGCCCGGGCCTGGCG
>JALYTU010000417.1 GCA_030854125.1 Actinomycetota bacterium
ATGTGGTTGTGGTTCCAGTCCTTTAAGGCCAGCCATTCCCACGCGCCGAGCACCGGAATCCGGTCCTCGACCGCGCTGCGGACCGCAAGCGTTGCGTGCGCGCCGCGCGCCAGCTCGGTCGCGAGCTCAAGCGCAGCCACGGCTTCGGGTCCCCCGTCGTAACCCACGCCGACGCGGTGCAGTTCGATTCCGCGGTTGTGCAGCCCACGTGACGCGAGCGCGAGCGCGAACGGGGCGTCGTACAGAAGCTGGCGGCCCCGCCGGCCGATACGGGCGTGCCCGTCAAGCGCGGCCGCGGTAGAGCCGAGCACGACGACGTCGGCGTGCCAGCGCTCGGCAAAGTGGCGCAGCGCTCGTGGTACCGAGAGGTCGGCCACGGCCTTGACCAGCGCATCCGGCGCCAGCGAATCCCGCTCCTGCCTCAGCACCGACTCCGTCTGGGTGCGAAGCGCCGCGCTACTGAACGAGGGGGGGACCGGAAACATCGCCGGTGGATAGACGCCGACGAGCGAGAGGCCAGCGCCCGTCGCCGATGCGATCGCGGCGCCGAGCACCACCGCGTCACGCCCTTGGGCCGCTCCGTCACAACCTACAACGACGCGCTTGAACATCGGATCCCTCCTTCGACTTTGTTCGGTGTGCCGTCCAGTCCTCTGTGGCAACGTGGCTCGCGCTCCACGCGTTCGAGCCGATCCGACCGGACCGCCGGTCAGTTCCCAACGCCGGCTGTCGTCTCGACCCCGTACGCGTCCGCGCGAGCTGGCGACGGTTCGTCGACGCTGGCCGCCCGTGGAAGAATGAGCAGCGGGCAGTGCGCGTGGCGCGCGAGGTGGTTTGACGTGCTGCCGTGGACCAGCCGTCCGAGCGGGCCGTAGCCGCGTGAGCCGATGATCAGCAGATCGACCTCGTCGCCGAACCGGGCCAGCTCCTCCCCGGGCAGTCCGTAGATCGCCTTGCCGTGGACGCCGTCGAGCGCGTTCATCCGTTCCTGCTCGTCGTCGCTGAGCTCGCGGACGACCTCAGGCCAGTAGTCACCGGGAATCGTTCCGCCGGCGACGGGGATGCGCTGCAGCGAGACCACCGATAGCGCGCTGATCGCGGATCCACGGCGGGCCGCTAACTCGCGGGCCGCCGCAAGCGCCCGCTCGCTCTCCGCCGAGCGGTCATATCCGACACCCAGCTTGGTGAGCGCATGGGAGCTCGTTGCGTACCCACTCGGGGCGACCGCAACGGCGCAGGGCGCGCCGTTGAGCGACGCGCGCGTTTGGTCGCCCATCAGTACGCGCCCGACGAGCCCGTGTCTGCTTGACCCGATCACGAGCAGATCGGCGTGATACCGCTCTGCGACCTCGTGCAGGCCGCGACCGAACGATTGCGCAGAATAGGCAACTAACTCGGCGTCGAGCGAAGCGGCGTCTCGCTCCTGGGCGAGCAGCTGATCGGCGTCCGCAGCTTCGACGGAGAGCGTAATCCCGCCGCCAAAAGGGCCGGGCGTCCAGTTGCCACCGCAGATATGTGCGAGCACGAACCGTGCTCTTGGGGCGGCGAGCTGCTTGGCGAGCGCGATCGCGTCACGACCACCGGACTGCCCGTCCACGCCGATGAGGACGTTGCTGAACATGTCGTCTGACTCCTTGAAGGATTCGCTTCCCGGAACCGACGGTACGGATTGCCGACCTTGCCCCCATCCGTACCGTCCCGCGTCTGGTTGCGGGTTCCTACCAACCGCTGGGGACCGTCGGTGCAGGGAAGACCCGCGCGCGCTCCCTGGTGGGTGCAGTTGCGCTGGCGACTGGCTCTGCCCTCAAGGGGACGAGGCCGGCGGCGAGATTGGGATTCGTTGGCAATCCGGTACTGCCAGCGGCGGGTCGTGACCCAGGTCGTCTGACGTGCGAGTCTCCGTGGTGTGAACGTCGACGTTGAACGTGCAGGGGGAGGCCAGGAACTCCCCGCACCAGGCGCCGCAATGGCGGGATTGGCCGGGCTGAGCGAGGACGAGGCGGCACGTCGGCTGACCGCCAGGGCTCGGACCCCGCGTGAGGCGTCAAGTCGTTCCTACGCGAGCATCGTGCGCGCGAACGTGCTGACAGTGTTCAACGTCATACTCGCCAGCTTCGGCACCGTCACGCTTATCTTCGGTGACTGGCGCGACGCGCTGTTTCTCGGTGTGATCGTCGCGAACGCCGCGATCGGGATCACCCAGGAGGTGCGTGCGAAGCGCGCGCTGGATCGGCTGTCGCTGCTGGTCGCTCCGCAGGCGAGGGTGAGACGCGCTGGGGCGGTGCGCCTGGTGGCGCTCGAAGAGGTGGTCGTCGGCGATGTCGTGACGCTCGAGCCGGGCGATCAGGTCATCGCTGACGGTCGACTCCTGATGGCGAGCGAGCTGCGACTCGATGAGTCGGTGCTCAGCGGTGAGTCTGAGCCCGCGGTGCGAAACGTGAATGGGGATGTGCGGTCGGGCGCTTTCGTGGCGGAGGGGACGGGCGTCTACGAGGTGACAGCCGTCGGGGCCGACAGCTTCGCCGCTCGGCTGACCGGAGAGGCGCGCTCGTTTCGCCACCCGCGCTCCCCGCTCGAGCGGGCGGTGAACCGCCTGCTTTATGGGCTGGTGGCGCTGGTGGTGGTTCTCGGGGCGCTGCTCGGCTACTCCCTCTATCACCGTCACGTGCGCGTCCATGACGCAGTGGCCACCTCAGTCGCGGGCGTCGTGAGCCTGATCCCGGAGGGCCTGATGGTGCTGGTCAGCCTCACCTACGCAGCCGCGGTGCGGATGTCACGCCGCGGCGTGCTCGCCCAGCAGCTTAACGCGATCGAATCGCTGGCCTCGGTCGACACGATCTGCCTGGACAAGACCGGCACGCTCACCGAAGCGTCGTTACGCGTCATCGACGTCTTGCCCATCCCAGGCGTGACGGAGGATCGCGTTCGCACGCTGCTCGGACAGCTGGCGGCGAGCGCTTCGGCGCGTAACATCACCTTGCAAGCGATCGCGGACGCCTGCCCGGCCGACGCCCAGCCAACGCTTGGCGAAGTTCCGTTCTCCAGCCGGCGACGCTGGAGCGCGGTGTCACTTGCAGACGGGACGTTCTACTTGGGCGCCCCCGGGCGGCTGCCGCTCGGCGCACTAGGCAATGTCGCAGACGAGCGTCAGCGTCAAGGCCGGCGCGTGCTGGTACTCGCCCACGGGCAGGGACCGCTGCCCGCGCAACCGGAAGACAGGCCGCCCGACGATCTCGAAACCCTAGGCCTGGTGGTGCTCGCCGAAGAACTGCGACCGGGCGTGCGGGACACGATTGCGTTCCTGCACCGCGAGGGCATCGAGGTCAAGGTGCTCTCAGGCGATGCCTCTCAGACGGTCGCCGCGATCGCCCGAGACGTGGGTATTCCGGTCGCCTCGGTCAGTGACGGCGATTCGATCCCGGACGAACCCGAGGCGCTGCGCGATTTTGCGCTCGGGGTAACGGTCGTCGGGCGGATTTCGCCGGAGGGCAAGCAGGCGATCGTTCGCGCCCTGCGCGATCAAGGTCGCTACGTGGCGATGGTCGGAGACGGCGTCAACGATGTGCCCGCATTGAAGAGTTCGAGGCTCGCGATCGCGCAAGGGAGCGGCACCCAAATGGCGCGCAGTGTTTCAGACCTGGTGCTCATCTCCGGCGACTTCGCGAGCGTGCCGGCGCTCGTCTCCGAAGGTCGTCGCGCGCTGCGCAACCTGCAGCGCGTGGCCAAGCTCTA
>JALYTU010000418.1 GCA_030854125.1 Actinomycetota bacterium
CCTGCGGACCGACGAGCTGCTGGCGCTGCAGAGAGAGCCCGCGCAGCAGCTGCACCGCGACGAGCTGCTGTTCCAGACCGTGCACCAGTCCTCAGAGCTCTGGCTGAAGCTGGCCTGCGCCGAGGTCCAGCAGGCGGCCGAGCTGATTGATGCCGACCGGATCGGTCCCGCCGGTCGCCTACTGCGCCGCGCGGTGTTGTGCCTGCAGTACGTCACCGCCCAGCTGGACATGCTGGATCAGCTGAACCCCTGGGAGTACCACCAGATCCGGCTCGCCCTGGGGCACGGGAGCGGATTTGACTCGCCCGGCTTCCGGCAGGTCGCCCGCGTGACGCCCGTGCTCTCGGGCGCGTTTGATCGCGCGCTGGAGCGGGCCGGCGCGCCACTCACCGAGATCTACCGGCGCCCGGACGAGTTCGACGGGCTGTATGACCTGGCCGAGCTGCTGACCGACTGGGACGAGCGGATCACCACCTGGCGATCGCGGCACTACGGGATCGTCATGCGGGCGATAGGAGAGGAAACGGTCGGCACCCAGGGCACACCGGTTCCGGTGCTCGGCAAGCTGGTCGCTCAGCGCCGGCTCCCACGGCTGTGGGAGGTGCGCAGCCGGCTGGTCGAATTGTTCGAGGCCGAGCAGACTCAGCCCTAAGCCGCTGCCAGCGCCGCGACCAACCGGTCCACCTCTTCGGCGGTGTTGTAGTGGATGAAGCCGAGCCGGATCGCGTCCTGCTCGTAGCCCAGACGCTTGTAGAGCCCCAGCGAGTACCAGGAGTCGTGCGCCCAGACGCCGATCTGCTGCTCGGCCAGCCGAGCGGCCACCTCGGTCGCCGGGCGGCCCTCGACGTTGATCAGGAAGGTCGGCACGCGGCCTGCCATGCCCGGCAGCCCGTAGACGGTGATCGCGTCCGAGAGCCCCTCCAGGAACCGCTCGCCGAGGGCGCGCTCCCAGGGCATGATCGTCTCGAAACCGCCGATCGAGTCCAGGTAAGCCAGCGTGGCGTTGAAGCCGGCCAGGAGCTCGAACGGGAACGTGCCGGTCTCGAAGCGGCGGCCGAGCGGGGACATCGGGGCAGGTCGGACCTTGTAGGGCCTCCAGGTCTCGAGCACCTCGGCGCGCCCGTAGGCCACCCCGAGGTGGGGCCCGCAGAACTTGTAGGGCGAGCAGATCAGTACGTCGGCGTCGATCGCCCGCACGTCGATCGGCTCGTGGGCGGCGAAGTGCACAGCGTCGATCCAGGCCAGCGCGCCGGCCGCGTGGGCCATCGCGCAGACCCGCTCGGCGTCGACGATCGTCCCGATCGCGTTGGACGCCCAGGCGAACGCCACCACCCGCGTGCGTGGACTGAGCTTCGCCGCCAGATCCTCGTAGTCGAGGGTGGTGTCAGCGTTGAGCTCGATGTGCCTGACCACCAGGTCCTTATCGTGAGCCAGTTCGAGCCAGGGCGCGACGCCGCCGTCGTGGTCCAGCGATGAGACGAGGATCTCGTCGCCGGGAGTGAAGTCTCGAGCGGCGGTCCGCGACAGCGTGAAGTTCAGCGATGTCATGTTCGCGCCGAAGATGATCTCGTGCGGCTCACAGCCCAGTAGGCGCGCCGCACGGGCCTCAGCGGTCTCCAGGATCTCCCGGGCCCGGTGGCTGGTGGCGTAGCCGGCGCCCAGGTTCGCGCTGGCCGTGCGCAGCGCGTGGGCGATGGCCTCGCCGACCTCGTCGGGGACCTGTGAGCCCCCTGGCGCGTCAAAGAAGGTGAATCCGTCCTGCAGGGCGGAGAAGCGCTGCCGCACGCTGCTGAGGTCGATCGTTTGGTTGCGCACTTGCACCCCTCCGGAGACAGTGATTTGATCAAGCCTACAAAATCGGAATCAGCCTGGGCAGGTCTGCTCATGGGCGGGGCCAAGATCGGTTCAGACA
Organism: Actinomycetota bacterium; assembly: GCA_030854125.1. Lineage (GTDB taxonomy): Bacteria > Actinomycetota > Thermoleophilia > Solirubrobacterales > Solirubrobacteraceae > Palsa-465. The sequence goes on from JALYTU010000418.1 coordinate 1,913, forward strand.
TTGGAGGACCACAGATGGGGATTGCAGTGACCAGGACGGCTCGAGCCAGCTGGCAGGGGACCGTGCCCGAGGGGGGCGGCCGGATCGGTCTGGGCAGCGGCGCCTACGAGGGGGCGTTCACGCTCAAGGCCCGGGTGTCCGACGTCGAGCGCTCGACCAACCCCGAGGAGCTGATCGCCGCCGCCTTGGCGGGCTGCTTCACGATGTCTCTGGCGGACCTGCTGAGCGAGTCCGGCCACCCCGCCGCCGATCTGCAGACCAAGGCCCGAGTCCGCCTCGAGCAGACCGACGAGGGATTCCGGATCACCAAGATCGAGCTGCGCACCACGGGCCGGGTGCCCGGGATCGACGCCGAGCGCTTCGCCGAGCTGGCGCGGCACGCCGAGGCCACCTGCCCGGTCTCACTGGCCCTGGCCGGGACTCAGGTCACGCTCGAGGCCGCTGAGCTCGAGAGCTGAGAGCGCGTCCGCACGTGCGGGGACCCGACCCTGCCAAGCCGAATGTGCGAGGGTGCCAACCTTGACCGAGATCGACTGATGCCGAACGTGAACGTCGTGGACGCGGCTGAGGTCCGGCCGCGCATCAACCCTGACGGGGTGCTGAGCGTGCGCCCCACCGTCGGGCCGCAGACCGGCTTCCCGGCCCTGGAGCAGGCGGTGTTGGAATGCGCTCCGGGGCGCTCTGATCCGATCCGGCTGACCGACCCTGAGGAGACGCTGTTCGTGCTCTCGGGCCGCGGCACCGTGGAGGTCGGCGAGCAGTCGCACCAGCTCGAGCCCGAGGTGGGCATCTCACTGGGCCCGGGAACCGAGTTCCGGCTGCACAACCCGGGTCCTGACGTCCTGCGGCTGGTCGCCGTTCGCGTGCCCGAGCCAGAGCCCGCGCCGGACGACGCCCCGGCCGGCGCCACCGTGCGCCGGCTGGCCGACCAGGAGTCAGAGGCCGCCAGCACCCAGCGCGAGTTCCGGATCGTCGCCGACCCGGACAGTGGCCTGCGCTCCGCCACCCACTTCGTCGGCTACATCCCGACCCTTCGCGCGCCTGAGCACTTCCACACCTATGACGAGGTGATCTACGTGCTGGACGGCGAGGGCGTGATGCACGCCGAGGGGATGGCTCGTCCGCTCGGCGCTGGGTCCTGCATCCAGCTCCCCGCCCGCACCGTGCACTGCCTCGAGAACACGGGGGCTGAGCCGATGCGAGTGCTCGGCGTGTTCCGTCCGGCGGGATCTCCGGCGGCGGCGTACTACCCGGATGGACGGCCGGCTTACCCGGCCGGAGATGACCAACGCAGGGCAACTCCAGAGGAGGAGTGAAAACCGATGAGGCCACGCTTCATATTGATCGCGGTGGCGCTGCTGGCGCTGATCGCGGCGGGCTGCGGAAGCAGCAGTAGTAGCAGTAGTTCCGCTTCGGCCTCGGCTTCGGCCGGGTCCGGTGGCGCCAAGAAGTGCACCACCTCGATCGCCATCGAAGGCCCGTTCACGGGTCCGGTGGCCCAGATCGGGCTGGAGCAGTTGCACTTCGCCCAGCTCGCTGTGGCCATGGACAACGCGGCCAACGCGACCAACGTGACCCTGGCCCAGGACGACACCCAGCTGACCCCGGCGCTGGCCACCCAGAAGACCCAGGCGATCATCGGTTCAGGCGCCGTCGCCGTAGTCGGACCGGCCGGCAGCCAGGAGGTCAATGCCGTCGGACCGTTGTTCGGCAGGGCGGGAATCGCCTTCATATCCGGCTCGGCGACGCTGCCCGCACTGGCCGCGAGCGGCAAGAACCCGACGTTCTTCCGCGTCGTCCCCGACGACAGTGTCCAGGGT
>JALYTU010000419.1 GCA_030854125.1 Actinomycetota bacterium
AGCTGCGGCATGGCCAGCGCGCTGTCCATCAGGACGTCTCCCGCTCCAGGATCGTGGTCGCGGCACTCGCCGGGTCAAGCTCGCGGGCCACGACGCGGTCCAGCAATGCGCGGACCTCCTCATCCTCCTGGATCGAGGCCTCGAGCTCGCGGCGCATGCGGAAGGTGGCGATCGAGAGCACCTCGTTCATCAGGTTGCGCCGGCGGCGCTCGGTCAGCGTGCCCTCGGACTCGATATGCGCGCGGTGCTCAGCCAGCGCGTCGGCGAGCTCTGAGACGCCCTCGCCGCGGGCCGCCTCGGTGCGGATGATCGGGACCCGCCAGTCGGGTCGGGGACCGAGCGCGAGCACCCCCTTGATCTCGCGAATCATGGTGTCGGTCAGGGGGTGATCGGCCTTGTTGACGACGATGATGTCGGGGATCTCCATGACGCCGGCCTTCAGGGCCTGGATCGAGTCCCCGGAGCCCGGCATCAGCACGAGCACGACGGTGTCGGCGTGATCGATGATGTCGACCTCGGCCTGGCCGACCCCGACCGTCTCGACGAGCACGATGTCGCGCCCGGAGGCGTCCATCAGCAGGGCGGCCTGCAGCGCCGCCTCGCTGAGCCCGCCGAGCGCGCCGCGATTGGCCATCGACCGTATGAACACGCCGGGGTCCAGGAAATGCTCGGTCAACCGGATCCGATCGCCCAGCAACGCGCCCTTGGTGAACGGCGAGGAGGGATCCACCGACAGCACCGCCACCGTCCTCTCGCGGGCCCGCTCGAGCTTGGTCAGGGCGGCGAGCAGGGTCGACTTGCCCACCCCCGGCGGCCCGGTGAAGCCGAGCACCTGGGCCTGGCCGGTGTGGGGATAGACCTCGCGCACGAGCTCCCACCCGGCCGGATCATCGTTCTCGACCAACGTGATCGCCCGCGCCAGGGCGCGCTTGTCGCCGTCGAGCAGGCGCTGGGCGAGGGTGCGTTCCGTGTCACTCATCTGCGACGGGCAATATTGGCACGCGCATCCCCCAGCGAGAGACGGCGCGTTGTGAGAAGGTGTCGGCGATGACGATCCCGTTGCTGGGACGCGCCGATGCCCTCGTCGGAGACGGGGTCGAGGCCGCCGTCCGCTACAAGCACCGCCGGCGGCTGTCACGGCTGGGCTGGGGCGAGGCCTATGACCCGCGCTCACCGGGGGTGTTCGCGACCGGTGATCCGCCGCCGCGGGAGGGCTGTGAGCTCGAGGTGCTGATCGACGGCGCCAACGCGATGCCCGCGATCGCGCAGGCGATCAGCCAAGCCAAGTCCTTCGTGCACATCACCGGTTGGCACGTCGCCCCCTCCTTTTCGGTCGTGCGTGACCATCCCCACGGCCAGATCGGAGTCCTGCTGGCCGAGCTCGCGCAACGGCTCGACGTGCGGGTGCTCGTCTGGTCCGGGGCTCCCGTGCCGGTCTTTCACCCCACCCGCAAGGAGGTCGCGGCTACGCTGGAGAATCTCCGTCGCGGCACCCGGATTCAGGCCCACGGCGATCCTCGCGAGCATCCGTTTCACTGCCATCACGAGAAGACCGTGGTGATCGACGGCGAGCTGGCCTTCGTCGGCGGGATCGATATGACCGATGACGCGGGTGACCGCTTCGACACCCAGCAGCACGTCGGCCGGCGAGAGCTCGGGTGGCACGACGTCGCCACCCGCCTGCGGGGGCCGGCCGTGGCCGACGTCGCCGAGCACTTCCGGGTCCGCTGGCATGAGCTGACCGGCGAGCAGCTGCCGGTGACGCCACCGCCCCCGCCGGCCGGCAGCAGCACCGTGCAGGTCGTGCGAACGATCGCCGAGGGGATGTACGACGCGTTTCCGCGGGGCTCGTTTCGCGTCTTCGAAAGCTACCTGCGGCTCCTGCGGGGGGCGCGCGAGCTGATCTATCTCGAGAACCAGTTCCTCTGGTCACCCGAAATCGTGAAGGTGCTCGCCGACAAGCTGCGCAACCCGCCAACCCCGGACTTCCGGATTGTCATCCTGCTTCCGGCCAAGGCCAACAACGGCGCTGAGGACACTCGTGGCCAGCTCGGCGTCCTCACCGACGCCGACGACGGCCACCGACGGATGCTGGGCGCGACGATCCGCGCGATGGCGGCGGAGGGCGGCCGGGCCGATCCCCTCTACGTGCACGCCAAGGTCGCCGTGGTCGACGACCGCTGGCTGATCGTCGGCTCGGCCAACCTCAACGCCCACTCATTCTTCAACGACACCGAGATGTGCGTGGTCACCGACGACGCCGGCCTGGCCCGCGACACGCGGGTGCGATTGTGGGCCGAGCACCTCGAGCTTGACCCCGCTGATGTCGCGCACCGCTCACCCGTGTCGCTCGTGGACGAGGCCTGGCGACCGATCGCGGGCGAGCAACTGCGTCGCCATCAGGCCGGTGAGCCCCCGACCCACCGGCTGCTCGAGCTGCCCGGCGTGTCTCGACGCTCGGGGCGCCTGCTCGGTCCGCTCACCGGCCTGCTCGACGACGGCTGAGCGGGCCCGCGCGTGGTGCGCTGGGTCGGCGGCGTCGCGCGTCGTCACTGGGCGCGACGCGGCGCGGATGCTTACGATCTGCCCCGTGCGTCCGGTCGGCACCCAGGAGAAGCCCCAACGGCGAAATGGCGTCCCCGCTGTCGTACCGCCGGCGCGTCGCGGCCCTGCGCCGCTGCGCGGAGGCCTGCTCACGCTCTGGCGCTTCGCCCGCGCCAATCACATGATGAGCCGCAACTACCTGGTGCTGGTCCTGCGCTGGTGCTGGCTCAAGCTGCGCTGGCGTGGACGGCTGCAGACCGACGGGCTGTGCTTCGTCGGCCCGGGCGTGACCTTCGAGATCGGGCGCGGCGCGGTCGTGCGTCTGGGGCGCTGGTCGTGGATCGGTCACGGCTGCAAGATCCGCGTCCACGAGGGCGAGCTCGAGATCGGAGCCAAGACCGTGTTCGGCCAGGAGTGCACGATCTCCGCCTTTCAGCACGTCGCGATCGGACGGGAGTGCATCGTCGCCGACCGGGTGATGATCATCGACTTCGATCACGGGATGGTCGAGGTCGAGCGGCCGATCCGCGAGCAGGGCATCTACAAGCGCGACGTCGACATCGGCCACAACTGCTGGATCGGCTACGGCGCCTGCATCCTGCGCGGGGTCCAGATCGGCGACAACGCCGTGATCGGGACCAGCTCGGTGGTCACCACCGATGTTCCCGAGAACGCCGTGATCGGCGGGATCCCGGCCAAGCTGATCCGGATGCGCGAGACGCCGCGTAGCTTTCGCTGGGGCTGAGTCGCTCTCGCCCGGCTGACGGCGCTGACTTCTTCCACCCTCTGTGGGTCGCTCGGCGTTGTGCTGGGTTGTGCGTCGAGGGCACCCTCAATCGCGCCACACCGACCGGGGGTCCGAGGAAACGGGAAGAAGTTCGCTCCCCGCGGTCAGACGAGATCCGGGGCGAGCCCGCCCAGCTCCGGCGCGAGCGACGGATCGCCGGCCAGGGCCCGCTCAAGTGCCGCGCGATGGCCGAGCGCCCGCTCGCGGGGATAGTCGCCGGCAGTCCCGCGGTCAGCCAGGAACGCCCAGTCTGAGGACTGCAGCGCGAGTAGTTCGCGCCGGGCCCTCACCCCCGCCGCCGGCTCCGCCGCGGCCAACTGCAGTTCGGCGGTGCGCAGCGCGAAGGCGAGCTCGGCCACGCGGGGGCCGCTCCAGGTCCGCAGATCCCCGCCC
>JALYTU010000420.1 GCA_030854125.1 Actinomycetota bacterium
GGTCTCGACCGTCTCCTCGCGAGAGACCTCGTATTCGCCAAACCTGCGCACGTCGGGCCTGAGGTGTCCGGCGACCGCGGGCTTGCCGCCGTACACCTCCCTTTCTCGTGCGATGGCTCCAGCGAGCCGTGGGCGGCGCGCCGGTTCGCGGACCGCGTCATGACGACGACGCCGTTGCCAACTCGGACCGCGTGCCGAGATGGCAGCGGGGCCCGGATGCCGGTCCGGGATCACGTTCGTTCGGTGGGCCGCTACGCGGCCGGCTGCTCGGGCGCCGCAGGCGATACGTCCTGCGAGCTTCGACCGTGGAGTACGTCCGGGTCGAGGTCGAACCCGTTGGGCCAGACGATCGTCCGCAGCTCCGGGTCGACGCGGCCCTGGCGGAAGAAGGCCGGGTCGCGGAGCGGCTCGCCCATCGGACCCCACAGATCGGCGGTGAGGTCGACGACTCGTTTTGCTGCCGTCATCGAAGATCAGACGGAGCTTGTAGCCGTCAAGGGGCTCGACGGTGGTTACGGCGACCATGCGACGGATGCTAGGCCAGCGGGCCGATGCCGGCCAGCTGTTCGTCGACGCGGGCCGGTCCCAGTTGACGCGGAGTCCGCTGCGACGGACCGCTCAAGGTGCGGACAAAAGTGTGGACGGAAGTGTGGACCGCGAGTCCACACCTGAGCACCCGAACCGCCCCGCCGCACCTGGGTTTTCTACTCGCTCACGACCCAGACTACCCGTCCCCCACGTATGTCACAAGGAGAGAGGGTGCGGGTAGTCTGGGTCGTGGCTTCGTTGAAGGGGTGCGGCGGGGTGGGTCCTTCACCCAGTGCAGGGAACTGCGGACCTACCCAAGGATGCAGTCGTGGGACCGCGGCGCTGACTTACGGAAGCAGCTCGAAGCTGGCGATGTGCTGAGGTCGGACGACGCCGAAATGGCGTCTGTCCAATGTGCCGATGCTGCTTACGCCAAGTCGCTCGGCAACGGCGATGAGGCTGCTATCGACGCCGCCGAGGTCCTGATCGGCGTACTGAATGGTGAGCGCGGCGATTCGAGCCCAGTCGGCTGCCGACAGCGGCTCGACGCGGATCTCGCCGCCCGCCGCGGACTCGTAGAGCGCCGCCTCAGCCGACGGCCCGAGCTGCCGATCGATCAGCCAGCCGCTCTCCGCGATCACGAGAGCGGTTGTGACTAGAGGCCCGGAATGCGTCTCGAGCAGCTCCCGGCAGGCGGTGTGGTCGGGGTCGCTTCGATCGGCGGCAGCAAGCAGCACGCCGGTATCGACGATCAGCGTCAGCGACCGAACCCCTCGGCGAGCATGTCCTCCGCTTCCGCGGCGGTACGTTCGGAGTTCGACGCGCCAATCGCGACGAACCCGAGCTTCCGCCGGGCATGGATGTGCTCGGCCAGCACGCGCGCGGCGAGTTCGTCCGCGGTCACGGACTGACGCGCGGCCTCCTCGGCTAGAAGGGCCGCGAGGTCGTCAGGGAGTCGCACATTCACGCTCATAAGTCGAGTGTATCGGCGTGGCTGCCGGTCCAAGCGGCGTTTCTGCTCAAGATCGGGGCCCGGCGACCACCCGAGACCGGGAGTCCCCGACCAGCTGCTGGCGGGACCAGCACGACGAGGCAGCGCCGAACGGCCGGAGTGAGGCGACGAGGGGCATCAGGTGTGTAGGTAGGTAAGTGTGTAAAGAAGTGCGTAATCCAATTACACACCTGAGCTGCCTGAAAGCCCCGCCGCGCCTGGCTTTCGCCGTGGCTTCGGGCAAGGCGCGGCGGCGCTGTCTGGAGCCAGTTTGGACGCGGGCGAGGACGAGCATCGGAAGGTGGTGGCATCCTTGGGAGCAACGAAGAGGAACCAGGGAGTAGCGGCGTGGAGATCGAGCGACGAGTCCTGAAGAACGGAGCAGTGCGGTGGCGGGTTCGATGGCGGCAGGGAGGCCGTCATAGATCCCAAACGTTCGACCGGAAGGGTGACGCCGTCACGTTCAGTGCGGAACTCCGGCGCCGGCAGCAGCTCGGGACGCTGACCGACATGGACATGGGCCGGATCACGCTGGCCGAGTACGTGGTCGGCACCTGGTGCGAGGCATACGCATCCCAGCTCTCGCCGAAGACATGGATGCACTACCGGCAACTCCTGAACAAGCACATCCTCCCGTCGCTCGGCCCGCTTCAGCTGCGGGCAATCAGGCCGGAGACGATCGCGCGCTGGCAGGCTGAGCGGCTCGCCGCTGGGCACGGCCGCGTTTCGGTCCGCTACGCGCTGACCCTGTTCGGAGCGATCCTTCAGCGGGCGTTCGAGAACGGGCAGATTCAGTCGAACCCGGCTCGCGCCGTCCGCAAGGCCGCGCTTCCGCGACGAACCGAGGTCCGGCCCTTGGCTCCGGCGACGATCGAACGAATGCGCGCGGCAAGCTCGCCGCGCGACGCCACCCTGATTAGTGTCTTGGCATACGCCGGGCTCAGGCCCGGTGAGGCGCTGGCGCTGCAATGGCGCGACGTCCGCGAGCAGACGATCCTCGTCGAGCGCGCGATCTCGCTCGGCGAGGAGAAGGACAGGAAGACGGCCGCCCACCGGACGGTACGGCTGCTTCTACCGCTTGTCGCGGACCTGCGCGAATGGCGGCTCCGGAGTGGCCGTCCTGGCGACAAAACCCTGATCTTCCCGTCGGCGACCGGAACGCCGTGGACGCTCGCGGCGTACCAGTCGTGGCGCCGGCGGGCGTTCACGCGTGCGACAAAGGCGGCGGGCCTGGAGCACGGCCGTCCCTACGACCTCCGGCATTCGTTCGCGTCGCTGCTGCTCCACGAGGGGCGCTCGGTGATCTACGTCGCACGCCAGCTCGGCCACGACGCACGGCTCACCCTCAGCACCTACGGCCACGTCATGGACGAGTTCGAGGATATGCCGCGGCTCGACGCGCAGACGGCGATCGCCGACGCAAGAGCGGCCCTGGCCGCGGCCGCCTTCTCGAGCTGACGCAGCCGGGGAAGCGTGGGGGCTGCCCTCCTCCCGCCGCCCCAAGTCACGAACGCCGAGGGGGCACCAGGGGGGCACCAGTTTGTCTCCCGCCGTCCTTTCGTGTCCTCCGATGACCAGCAAGAACGCCAGATTTCCAGGCAGTTTCGGGACACCGAGAGACACGCGAGGACAATCCGATCTGCTTTGCAAGCAGGAGGTCGCCGGTTCGATCCCGGCTGGCTCCATCTGAGAAGTGCTTGATTTGCAGCGCTTTTTTGCTGGGCGGCTCGGCTGGGTGCCTTCCTCGGGTGGTGCGATTTCCACTGCGTGGACCAGAAGCATCCTGCGCAGCCAGTCCCAGCCGCTCATGAGCGTCGAGACTGGGCGCGCTCTCACGCCGGCGGCGAACTGCAGTGCCCCCGTCGGTCGGCTGGTCGGAGGCGCACTCAGCGCCTTGCTCATGTCCGCAGGTCTCAGCGTTCCGGCGATCAAGTGTGCCAACCGATATGCCATTTGAGGTTTGGTAAGGATGACGGTAGAAATGTTTAGAAGCGGATAGTAGCGCATCTAAACGATGGATGAAGAGCTAATAAGTCTATATCCGATGTTAACCAATATAAATACTGAGCAGCGTGCGTGGACGGCTGTCTGCTCTGCGTGAAAAGTAAACTATCTCCTGCGTGAAACGCTTACTATCACCTGCGTGAAACGGATACTATTCTCCCGATGAGGGCCGACCCCTAGCGCAATGGCGTCCAG
>JALYTU010000421.1 GCA_030854125.1 Actinomycetota bacterium
CCCTTGACCTGCACCACGTACTCCAGCTCGCGGTCCTCAAGCCCGGTCCGAAACCGGGTGATGTCACCGTAGCCACCGTCGGCCTGCACCACCCGGCGGGCAAGGCCCCACTGCATCAGCTGGTCGATGATCTCAAGCGCCAGCTGCCACTTGGGGACATGCCGGATCTCTTCAGGGATCCGTGCGCGCCGCCGGCGATCCTCGTCCTCATCCCAGCCCTTGGGCAAGAACAGCCGCCAGCCCAGCGGGCATGACGCGCGGTCAGACGCGGCATTGACTGACACCAACGACTGGCAGTTGGCAGTCTTGCCCAGCGCCCCGCAGTACTGATGCGCCACCCCCGGCGACATGCGCCCATCCTTGGGCAACGCCGTGTCATCCACGATCCATCCCTCAGGCTCGATCTCTGCGGTCATCCGGACCGCCAACCGCCGCCGGACCGGCCCGTCATCCCACGGCGAGTCAGTAATGAAGTTCTGCAACCCCTCCTCATCACCGTCGGGCAACCTGGCCGCCATCGGCTGAATCGACTTCCGTCGACCCTCCAACAACAAGCCCCGCACATACTGCTCACCCTTCGCCCGCTGATCACGCCGCACCAGCGGCCGGTACATCTCCGCGGCGAACTCGATCAGTGCCGCCCGCTGCGCCTCCAGATCAGCCGCCCTAACCCCGAACTCCCGCGTCTTGATCGCCGACATGCCCGACAAGTTCCCTGCACCCGCAAGAACTCCTGCGCACAGCTACCGAAGTCCTACTAGATGGCCGACCTAATCCGGACGATGCAAAGGACCGCCGATCCCGGTGGTAAAATTACGTGAGCGCCGCAACAATGCGAAGGAGGTCGACGATGACCGACGAGCGCTACATAGTCATCAAAGTGGCATATGATCGCTACCCTAGTTATGGGCGGTCTCTCGCGTGGGTCGCGCCTGAGTTGAGAGAGGCGGGCTTGTCCATGGTCGAGAATCACAGCCTTGCGCCGAGCCCGTCGCGCACATGGGCCGGTAGCGTGGACGGACCCACATTTGAACGGTTCGCGGATGCATGGCACTTGGACGCCAGCTCCTCTGTGACCGACGAAGAACAGGCAGCTGCGCGCGAGTACACCTTCGACGGCATGAACTGGGAGGCTGGTGGCGAATCCCCCATCGTCTACGTGCGTGTTCGCGTCGGCGTCAAGCACGAAGCGGGAGCTTATGATTCGCGCCGCCCGAGAAGGCGATCCGCCGGTTCATCGAGAAGCAGGGCGGACCCGCGGGCCTGTCGGTCTGTTATGAGGCGGGGCCGGGCGGGTTCGCGCTGTGGCGGCTTTTGACGAAGATCGGCGTGGGCTGCGATGTCGTCGCGCCGTCGCTGATCCCGGTCCGCGCTGGCGATCGGGTGAAGACCGACCGCCGGGACGCGAAGAAGCTCGTTTCCCTGTATCGCGCCGGCATGTTGCGCTTCGTGCATCCCCCGACACCGGAGCTCGAGGGGCTGCGGGATCTGCTCAGGGCGCGTGACGACGTGCGCCTGGCGCGGATGGCGGCGCGCAACCGCGTGCTCAGCAACTGTTGCGTCACGGTCGGATCCTCCGCGAGGGTAAGACCGCGTGGACGAAGGGTCACCGTGCCTGGCTCGCCCGCCAGCGCCTCGATGATCCGCTCGCCCACGAGGCGTTTGGAGCAGCTGCTGAGCCACGCTGTGGCTTTCTTCGGATGACGAGCGGCGGGGCCTGGTGCGAAGATCGCCTAAAGCAAAATTTGAGAGGCAGCCATGACGAGTTCGCCGCGCGCTTCGGCTCGGGACCCCCGGTCAGCACGCCTGAAAGCTGTCCCGTGAAGGCCAAGCGGACGTTGGGCTCAAGTAGGTCTTTGACTCCCTCCACGGCCGAACTCGTCGCTCTTGGCGCGCCGATCGTCCTGCGCGACGGTTCTCGCGTTCGCCTGCGCCAGGGCCACAGCTCCGACCGGGAGCTGCTGCTACGCGGCTTCGAGCGCTTGAGCCCCGAGTCTCGCTACAGACGGTTCCTCTCAGGGATACCGGCGCTGAGCGAGGAATCGGTGCGCTACCTGACCGAGATCGACCACCACGACCACGAGGCGATCGCCGCCCTCGACGAAAGCGGCGAAGGGATCGGTGTTGCACGGTACATTCGCAACCCACAGCGCCCTGACGTGGCGGAGGTAGCCGTGACCGTTATCGACGACTGGCAGGGGAAGGGCCTCGGCACGCTCCTGCTCGAGGTGCTCGGCGCCCGCGCCCGCGCTGAGGGCATCACGAGCTTCACCGCTCTGATGCTCGCCTCCAACCAGGAGATGATGCAAGTGCTCGAAGCCCTCGGCCCCGTGCAGGTCGTCGATCGCGAAGTGGGCACGGTCGAGATCGAGATGCCGATCCCGGAGGTCGGGCTCTCGCCCACATTGAAGAAGCTGTTAGGCGTCGCAGCGCGCAACAACGTGGTCGTACCACTCGAGGATCGCAACGGCGCTCCACGCCTCGGACCACGCGCTTGACGCGGCGATCCGGTCGCTGACGCTCACAGACAGCCAGCAACGGCTGATGCTCCAGCGATTGCCGCGCCGCTTCGCCAACCGTCCGGTGGTCGTATCCCAAGCGCGGCGGTCAGTACCGAGCGGGCGTCGATGGCTGCCATCCGCTTGATCGCATCACCTACCTGCTGCTTAGTGTCGGCCGCATCGACCTGATGGGGTTTGATCGCAATCGTGTTGCTCACGTTCTGGACGCCCGCCAGCTTGCGGATCGAACGCTCGACCTCGGCGCGTTGGTCCTGCCACTGCCCTTCACCGCGGAGCGTCACGTGCCCTTGAGAAGCTCGGCCCTGACGCTGGCTGGAATTGCAGTGCTCCGCCTCAGCAACCCGGCGGTCATAGGGTCCAGCGGTGAGCCAGGTACGAAGCCGCGCGGGGGGTGATGAGCGGGTCGGCTGCGCCCCACGCCACATCGCCGCTCCCCTCGAGCGCGGCGATCGTGGCCACCGCGCTGGTGGCGAGCGCCTCGAGGTCATAGCCGCCTTCCAGGACCGCTCCGACCGGCACGTCGAGGCGACGGGCGAGGTCACGGACGTGGCAGGTCATCTGCCCGAAGGAGCTGCTCTGCAACCGGCACTCCCCCAGCGGATCGGCTTCGTGCGCGTCGAAGCCTGCGGATATGAGCACCAGCTCGGGCTCGTACTCGAGCCCGATCGGCACGATCAGGTGCTCGAGTAGTGACAGCCAGACTTCTTCGTCGGACCCGCGGGGCACTGGGAGGTTCACGGTGTAGCCGTATCCAGGTCCCGAGCCGCAGTCGGCCAGCGCTCCGGTGCCGGGGAACAGTCCAGCCTGGTGGATGTCTGTGACCAGCACGTCGGCGCGTTGGCGAAAAATCTCGGCGGTGCCGTTGCCGTGATGCACGTCCCAGTCGATGACCATGACCCGCCGGATCCCGTGCTCGCGGATGGCGTGCTCGGCGGCGATCGCGATGTTGTTGAACAGGCAAAAGCCCATCGCGCGGTCACGCTCGGCATGGTGCCCGGCGGGCCGCAGCGCGCAGAATCCCGCCTCGGCCATGCCCGAGGTCAGCCTCCGGGCCAGCTCGCAGGCGCCTCCGGCGGCGTGCAGTGCCGCCTCATAGGAAGCCTCGCCGACGTAGGTGTCGGCATCGATCTGCCCTCCGCCTGACTGGCAGAGCTCACGGATGAAGGATACGTGCCGCTCACTGTGCACCAGC
>JALYTU010000422.1 GCA_030854125.1 Actinomycetota bacterium
GCAGCGCGTCAGCCGACCGCCTGGCTGACTGATAGACCAGCGAGCACAGGAGGATCATCCGCTACGGCCCAGACCGCGCCGCCGAGAATCCACAACCTCGGCACCGAGGTGATCGCGCTCCGCACGGGCTGAGCCACCGTCTACAGCCGATGATTGTCGTGTTCAGCGTAGAACCCTGCGACGCCGCAGTCGTCCGGCGCCCCGTCGGTCGCTTAGCCCGGCATCTGGACGGATCTCCGCCGCGACGCGAAGGACGTGCGTCAAGCGGTCGATCGAAACCACCGAGACGTCGTGCTCGACGCGCTCGACGCCCCGCACACGGACGAGACACAAGACGCCAAGGGCGCCCTTGCGCGCCCATCTCCGCCGGCGCCGTGACAGCCACGCCGCCTGCTCGCGCACCCGAGCAAGATGGCTCCGATCGTAGGTTCTGGTCTTCGTCTCGATCAACCGCAATCCCGGTCGGGGCGATCGCCACCGAGTCGATATCTCCCCACCCTGCCACGACAGCGAATGGCGCAGCTGCCAGCCGTCCGCCTGGAGAGGCGCGAGCGCACGCTGGACTTCGCCCTCTGACCGAGCACCCACCTTGCTGCGCCCTGCGAGTGAAAGCCAATGGCTGGCGTGCAGGCCCAGCGCCATGGCGCCGAGAAGCAGACCTGCGGCGAGGAGGGCCGCACCAGCTCTCGCGGCCCCGAGACCGAGCAGCGCAGTCACGGCGCTGCAGATCGCCGCTTCGCCGGCGCGCGACAGTCGGCGGAACTGCTGGCGGCGGGCGTAGTTCATGCGGCGTGCCGGGACGATCAGGATGCCTCGAGCTCCGCGCTCGTCTGCGCGGCGGCGTCCACCAGCCGGTCGAGGTCGTGCGCCAGCAGTGGCGTTCGCGGGATACGGGCAGTCGATGGGCGTGAGAATGGCTCGCGCGACGGCGCGGGCCGCGCGACTGGCGGGAAGGAAGCACGGTGGTCGAAGCAAGCCGTCAAGCGATACTCCTGCCGCCGGGCAAGCAGCCGAAGTGGCCCCTCGGAGTGGTCACGGTGAACGGCTCGGAGCGGTTCGCGACAGCTCTCACGGCCGTCAGCAACGGCCTCCGCAGGACGCGCTCAACGACATTCCAGTGCTGCGACGGAGCATCCCACTCCTGATCGGGGACGTCTTGTCACGCCGTGATGTTCCCATCTGACCAGGACGCTCGGATAACGTGTTCTTCGCTCGATTCGGGGCCGTGGCTCGACCAGGACGAGCGCTTCCCCCCGGCCGGAAGTGCTGGCCCCCTCGCTCGAAACACCAACCCGCGCCGAGGATCCTCCAGCGATGGCCCCCACCGATTAGTCCGAACGAATAGTGAACTCAGCCCTCGAAGGGGTCACAACGATCAACCCCAGCAGTGGCAGTGACTGACCGTGGGTACGCACCTGAGGGCTTAGTCGCGCGGTCGGCCGGGGTCGGCTTCGGGCATTTTCGGGCATCTCTGCACTCCGTTGGGAGCACTCGGTTAAGAGTCGGCGCAGCTTAGAGGGCAATCGGCAGATGGTGCTTGCCATGTCCGGTGTAGTGGCCACCCCGCAGTCGTCATCGGTGTGGGCCGAACGTCCAGGACGAGGACCACGTCGTCGGTGTTCGCCGGCAGGGTCCTGTTGGGGCCTTCTAGGGACGCGGACGCCATTGCAACGTGAGCGACCCCTGACGCTGGTTGGCGCCGCCGTGCCGTGGCTGCGGCGGTGTCCTGGGTCGCTGGGGCCCGCGCGCCAACGTGTCTTGGCGAGCCGTCGCGACCTGGGCTGGCTCGTCACGCTGCGTGGTGAGAATTGCCCACATCAGCGGGGCCGCGACGGCGACGAAGACTGCGCTGCACAGGATGAGGTTGAGGAGGATGGTGCTTGTCATTTTCTGGTTCCTTTCCTTGTCGGCTCGACCACTCTTCCTCGGCTAGGGGGACTTCCTCCCTGACAGGGGCGAGGGGTCATGTCCTGATGTTGGCCGGCGATGGTTATGGAACGGCAAGCTGTCGGCGGCGGGTTGGATACGCTGTGGAAGAATCGCTGGGATGGGGCCCAAAGCGCGTGTTCTCGTGGTCGATGACGAGCACGCGCTGAGGCGTTTGCTGCGGCTTTACCTGGAGAAGGAGGGCTACATGGTGGTCGAGGCCGATAACGGCCTGGACGGCCTCTCGCTGCTGCGTCGCGGCGGGATTGACGTTGCGCTGGTCGATGTGATGCTGCCCGGCCTGGATGGGTTTGAGCTTGTCCGGCGGCTTCGGGGCGAGTCCGGTGTGCCGATCATCCTGGTTACGGCGCGGGGCGAGGAGTCTGCGCGGGTGGCTGGACTGGAGCTCGGCGCTGATGACTATGTGGTCAAGCCGTTCTCAGCGCCCGAGGTGGTGGCCAGGGTGCGGGCCCAGCTGCGGCGGGCAAACGGTGCTGTGGGCGAGCGCGGTCCGCTGCGCCACGGGCGTGTAGAGCTGGACGAGCACAGCCGGCGCGTGAGCGTCGAGGGGCGCGAGGTGCAGTTGACTCGCCGAGAGTTCGATCTGCTCGCCGCGCTGTTGCGCGATCCCGAGCGGGTGCATACCCGCGAGGCGCTGCTCGAGCTGGTGTGGGGCTCTCCGTATCTTCAGCCCAAGACCGTTGACGTGCACATCGCCGGGCTGCGGCGCAAGCTCGGCGATGACCTGCAGATCAGTGCTCTGCGGGGCGTGGGCTACCGCCTGGAGGCCTGAGTGCTCGCGCGGCTCGCGTCGCTGCGTCTGTGGCTGTTGGCGGCAATGGTGATCAGCGCCACCGTTGGCCTGGGGGGCGCGTTCCTGCTGTACCGGCACGTTGAAAACTCCCATGCTGAGGCTAAGGATGCCGCCAAGGCGCGGCAGGAGGCAACAGTGATCGCCGCCCAAGCCCAAGCCGGCGCTGACGGCGAGGATCTCGCTGCCCTGCAGGCACTACTTGTCAACGACAAGATCACCGTGCGGCGGGCAGGGCGCACGGTCTTTGAAGGCCCTGCTCACCCGGCCCGCGACTTTGAGCTGGGCGCCCGGGCGCCGTTTCGCGGAGGCGAAGTGCAGATCACCGACTACTCGTCTCCGGGCTCGAGCACGACGCTGGACCTGACGCTGATCACGGCGGGTGTGCTCGCCCTGGTGATCGCCGCCGCGATTGTGACTGCCACGCTCGTTACCCGCGCGGTGCGCGTCCCGGTTCAGCGCGCGATCGTCGCCGCTGAGCGCGTCTCACATGGGGAGTTCAGCGCCCGCATGGGCGCCTCGGGACCGGAGGAGCTTGTCAAGTTGGGACGCGCGTTTGACGGCATGGCCGAACGGCTTGAGCGCGCCGACCGCGACCAGCGCCAGTTCCTGGCCGACGTCGCACACGAGATCGCCACGCCGGTGAACACGATCTCCGGCTTCGGCCTGGCGCTGGCCGACGGCGCCGCCGAGGGAACAGGCCAACGCGCGGAAGCAAAGGCGCTGATCGAAACCGAGACCGGTCGCCTGCGCGACCTGCTCAGCGACCTAAGCGAACTCACCCGCCTGGACCTGACCGACGCTGTGCGGCTCGCCCCCGTCGCGCTGGCACCGTTCGCCCACGAGCTAGAAGCGCGTTTTCGACCCGCCGCCGCCGCCGCCGGGATCAAACTGAGCCACACGACCCGGGGGACATCGGTAATCACCGACGCTCGGCTGCTCCAGACGATCGCGTCGAACCTCGTCTCAAACGCGA
>JALYTU010000423.1 GCA_030854125.1 Actinomycetota bacterium
TACACAGAGGAGGTGATCGCCGCATAACATCCCACCCAAGCGGAGCTACGCCCAGGCGATTTCACCCGGGAATTGGGACGCGACCGCACGGTGACTCGCGTCCCGCACGCCGCTCTCATCCAGGCCAAGCTGCTGCCCTAAAGGCGACATCGGCGGAGGATGTCCCGATCGTCGTGGAACTTTGACGGCGATCCTCAGTTGACTTTCACACGGTAACTGGCTCAGCGACCTCCCGGCGCTCGGGGCTCGTCGGGGCGATGGGGGTGGCGTGACGCTCGATGGCGATCACGAGCTTGGCGAGGTGGCGGTAGCCGATGATCCGTCGGAACTGCTGCTCGGCAACGAGCATGCCGGCAGCGGTCCAGCGCTTTCGCATGTCGCCGTCGCGCCAGCGCTTCACGTTGCGCTGGGTGTAGCGGACGATCTCGATCATGCTCTCGCACGGATTCGTGGAGGAGAGCGTCTTTGCGAGCTGGCCGGTGATGCCGAGCCGCATCAGCGTGAGCGTGTCCTGCATGCCCTCCTGCAGTGAGGCCGCTGCGTCCGGCCAGGTGCGCTGGAAGCTCAGAGGCGAGCAGCTCAAGCCGTTGCGCGGCTAGCTCCGCATCGTTCAGCGCCCACGCGGCCCTTATCCGGGCGCGCATCGTGTCGCGGTCGCGCTCGGGCAGCAGGTCGCACACGTTCCTCTCCTTGTGACGGTGACAGCGGTGAACGAGAGCGTGCTCGCCAAAGACGTCCCTGATCGCCCGGCGCAGGGCCTTGGCGCTTTGAATGCAGTCGCGAACTTCGAGTTCGAGTGTCTGATCGGTCGGATCCGCGGGCCGCGGAGAAGGAATCGGCCGTGATGTGTAGTACTCAAGGGACTTATGGCGTTCCGTCGGGCTTGCGCGGACGAGTACGCAGTGCGGGTCAACCGCGCCGGGGTTCTGTTGCGCGACTGTTCGCCGGCGCAGGCTGTGCGGGAGTTGCGGGCCGAGTTCGGCCTGTCGGAGCGCCAGGCACGGCGATACGTCAACGTGGCGGTGGAGCGGCCCGATGGTGTGCCGGTGCCGGAGCGCACGGCGGTGTTCACAGTCCGGTTGGCACCGTCGCTGGTCGGCGGGTTGCGCGAGCGTGCGGGCGCGACCGGCCAGACGTTGAGTGCGGTGACTGCCGAGGCGGTGCGTGGCTATCTCGCGGGTGCCGGCGAGCGGGGCGTTGGCCAGGCGCGTTGAGGTCGAGTTCGTCGGTGACCGGCTCGCCGGCGCGCGGCTGGCGCAGGCGTACTCGGCGTTGGCGCCCGAGCGGCAGCGTTCGACAGACAACGAAGGGAGCGATGATGAGCGTCAGGGCCACACGAGGGAACGGGCAGGCGAAGGTCGCGGCGATCTACGCGCGGGTGTCCTCCGAGCGCCAGCGCCAGGAGCAGACGATCGCGAGCCAGACCGCCGCGCTGCGTGAACTCGCCGAGCAGCGCGGGCTCATCGTCTTGGAGGAGTGCGTGTTCGAGGACGACGGGTTCTCGGGCGCAAGCTTGCACCGGCCGGCGCTCGAGCGGCTTCGAGACCGCGCGTTCGAGGGCTGCTTCGAGGTGGTGCTGTGTCACGCGCCCGACCGGCTCGCGCGACGCTACGCCTACCAGGTGCTGCTGCTCGAGGAGCTGGCGCGCGGCGGGATCGAGGTCGTGTTCGCCAAGGAGCCTGAGCGCTCGGGCTCACCGGAGGATGAGCTGTTGCGCCAGTTCCAAGGGATGATCGCCGAGTACGAGCGCGCGCAGATCGCCGAGCGCTGCCGTCGCGGGAAGCTGCATCGCGCGCGAGCCGGTGCGGTCTCTGTTCTCTCCAACGCGCCCTACGGCTACCGGTATGTCAAGAAGACCGAGCACGCCGACGCGTTCTACGAAATCGACGAGCTCGAAGCGCCGATCGTCAGGGAGATCTTCGACCGGTACGTCGAGCAGCACGAGTCGATCACCCAGATCGCGCGATCGCTCACAGAGCAAGGTGTGCCGACGCGGACCGGGGCGCCGCGCTGGGGCCCGTCGACCATTTGGGCGATCCTGCGCAACCCCGCTTACACCGGCCAGGCGGCTTACGGTCGCCGGCGCGTGACTGGCACCGTCGCGAAGCCCATGCGCGTGGCACGCCAGCGGGGCAAGCATTCCGCTCGCTCCGCCTACGAGCACGTCGGGCCGGAACACTGGCTGCGAATCCCGGTGCCGGCGCTGATCACCGAGGAGCAGCACGCGCTCGCCCAGGAGCTACTCGCTCGCAATAGCCGCCTGTCGCCGCGCAACACGCGACGGCCCTCGCTGCTTCAAGGGATTCTCGTGTGCCGCGAGTGCGGCCACTCCTATTACCGCAGCTCCACGCGCAGCAAGACCGGCAACGTCCACCACTACTATCGCTGCTCCGGAGCGGACGGCTTCCGCCGACCGGAGGGGCGTGTTTGCCGCAGCCGCCCCGTC
This sequence comes from Actinomycetota bacterium, assembly GCA_030854125.1. Classification (GTDB taxonomy): domain Bacteria; phylum Actinomycetota; class Thermoleophilia; order Solirubrobacterales; family Solirubrobacteraceae; genus Palsa-465. Next base: position 2,447 of record JALYTU010000423.1, read on the forward strand.
CGCATCGACGAAATCGACGAGCCGGTCTGGACGCAGGTGCTCGCCCTGCTGGAGAACCCCGAGCTGATCCAGGCCGAGATCGAGCGGCGACTTCAAGCGCTCCGCGCAGAGCGCCCCGTCAGCCACCGTCGCGACCGACTCGAACGCGACCTCACTCGCGCCCAGAACGCCCTTCGCAGACTGCTGGACGGCTATCAGGAGCAGCTGATCACGCTCGAGGAGCTCCGCACCCGCACGCCCGAACTGCGCCGGCGCGAAGCAACGCTCCGCGCCGAGCTGGACGCGCTCGACACCGAGCTGCACAACGCCGAGACCTATCTCAAGCTCACCGAGACGCTCGACACGTTCCGCGCGCGACTGTCAGCCAACGCCAAAGCGCTCACGATCGAGCAGCGCCAAGGGATCGTGCGACTCGTCGTGCGCGAGGTGCTCCTCGGCGAGGACGACGTCACCATCCGCCACTCGATACCGCTACCCACCGACGGCCAGCCCGGCGGTTCGCTATTGCGTTCACAGAGTCTTGGCGCCGTCCAGGACGAACAGGATCGCCTGCTCGGGATCAAGGCCCCGCTCGACGAGGTCAGCGAGCAGCGTGCGGGCGAGCGTCGCGTTCTCGGTCGATCCCTCCCACAGCCCGAGCGGGATCTTGACCCCGTCGGTTGAGATGCCCAGCGCCACCACGTGCGTGCGCTCGGCGATCTCGACGCCGTCGAGCATCATCACCGCCAGGCGCACGTCCTCGAGACGACGGCTCATCAGCTCCGAGAGCGCCGTGCGGGTGCGCTCGATGAACATCTCGGAGATAGCGGTCTTCCCGGTCGAGCTGGAGGTTCGCTCGACCTCCTCACCGACGGGCTCGCCGACAGTCGCGAACTTTCGGGTCGAGACGCCGGCGAGCATCCGGTCCATCACCGCCCTTGTGAGCGGGTCGCGATCAGCGAAGTACCCGTACGTCTGGACCGGCAGCTCGCTCTCATCGTTCACCGTGCGCATCCGCGGGCGAGAGACCTTTACGCGCCGGCCGCCGAGCGTCATCGAGCCGTCCTCGTGGCCGTGGCGCTGTGCGCTGCGATCCGGGTTCCACTTTCCCTTCGGGCCCACGACCTCGTCGACCTCGAGCTCCATCAGCTCGTGGACCACGCCGAGCCCAACGCCGACGCTTAGCGCGAGCAGTCCCTCCCTTGCGGCGCCGACGAGCTCGCCGAGCGCATCCTGGATCTGCGGTGGCAGCGGAGTCTCAGCCGCATGCGACATCGAGACGA
>JALYTU010000424.1 GCA_030854125.1 Actinomycetota bacterium
GCCTGGTTGACTTGACCAGCGTGCTCCGTGCCCGGCCTCTCGCCGTGCTGAGCGCGGTCCTCCTTGCCGCGACGACGGCGCCGGCTGTGGGTGTCGTGCCGGCGGCCGGGCTGATCCGCAGCCGCGCCAGCGCGCACGTCATCCAGTCCCAGCCCGCCGCGGGCAGCTGCCGTGCCCGTGGACAGGGCGTGTTCGCGCTCCCTGACCCCCGGTGCACTCCGGGGGCGATCGACCCCGCGGTCACCGAGGCGGACCTGAGTACGACAATCTGCCGCGCGGGGTACAGCGCGAGCGTCCGCCCGCCGGAGTCGATCACCGAGCCCGAGAAGCGCGCGAGCCTGCGCGCCTACGGCGAACACGGGTCGTTGCGTGAGTACGAGTACGACCACCTCGTCCCGCTCGAGCTGGGCGGTGCGCGCAACGATGCTCGCAACCTGTGGCCCGAGCCGGGCGGCAGCCCGAATGTCAAGGACACGCTGGAGAACCGGCTGCACGCTCGCGTCTGTGCGGGGGCGATGCGCCTGGCTGCCGCCCAGCTGGCCATCGCCCGCGATTGGGTCGCCGCCGACCACCGCTCAGCCCTGACCGCTGCGGGTGCTGCGGCTCGACGCGGAGTCGGTCAGAGCCAGCGCTTGCGGCGGAAGTAGATCCCGAAGCCTCCGACCGACACGATCAGCAGGCCGATGCCAAACACGAAGAACGACCACGTGTGGTTGAGGATCTGGCCGGTCAGGAACGCGAAGTTCTGCCCGAAGAACCCGGTCAGGAAGGTCAGGGGGAGAAAGATCGTGGCGATGATGGTCAGCTGCTTGTTGATTTCGCCCTGACGGTTGGCGACCGTCGAGAGGTACATGTCGGTTGCCCCGCTGAGCAGGTCGCGGTAGGAGTCGACCAACTCCGAGACTCGCACCAGGCTGTCGTAGAGATCTCGGTAGTACAGGCGGTCGTCGGCTTCCAGACCCGGCAGCGAGCTGATCGTGTCACCGTCGCGGGCGAATATGTCGCGCATCGGGGTGACGATCCGCCGCATCGCCACGAGGTCGCGCTTGAGCGCAAAGATGCTCTGCAGCTGCTGGGCGTTGGGCTCGTCGATGAGCTCCTGCTCGAGATCGTCGATGCTGTCGTCGATCCGGGTGAGGACGGGCACGAACGTCGCCGTGATCGCGTCGAGGATCTTGTAGACGAGAAACTGCTCGCTGCGGACGGGCTCGCCGTCATAGCGCGCACGCAGGGCGTCGAGGGCTGGGATGCCGCGTTTGCGGATCGTGACCACGTAATCGCCGGAGATGATCAGGTGGACCTCCCGCAGCAGCGGGCCGCCGGACTCCATGCCGGGGTCGACACCGAAGACGACCATGAACAGATAGCCGTGGTACTCCTCGAGCTTGGGGCGTTGCTGGAAGGTCCGTGCGTCCTCGACGGTGAGCGGATGCAGCCCGATCGTGTCGGCCAGCCGCTTGATCGCCGCCTCGTCGGGTTCGATCAGATCGATCCAGACGAAGTTGCGATCCTTCAGGTGAGTCGCGATCTGATGCTCGTCCGGGTTGGCCAGGCACGGCACGCGCAGCGTGACCTTGCGGGGCTGCTCGCCTTGGCCGGTGCTCACGCGGGCCAAGCTACCAACCGAGGCCGATGATGCGCGGCGCACGGCGGCCGCGACGCAGCTGCCGGGGGCGCGGTGAGCGATCGCCGCGTAGGCTCTGCGTGCCTTGACTACGTCGGCTTCGCCCCGCAAGCGCCATGCCCTGCATCTGTTCACCGGCCTGCCCGGCCGGTACGGGCCGATGGGGGCGCTGCTCAGCTTCGGACAGGATCCTCGCTGGCGCCGCGCCCTGGTCCGCGGTGTCGCTCCCCGTGGCGAGCGCGTCTTGGACGTGGCTGTGGGCACCGGGCTGGTCACCGCCGAGCTGATCCGCCAGGGCGCCGGGCACGTGACCGGCCTGGACCAGAGCGAGGCGATGCTCGACGCCGCCCGGGCGCGGTGCCAACGTGACCCAGTCCTCGGCGAGCGGGTAGAGCTCGTGCGCGGAGAGGCCGAGCGGCTGCCGTTCGCCGACGGCGCGTTCGACGTGCTCACCTTCACCTACCTGCTGCGCTACGTCGACGACCGCGCGGCCACCATGCGCGAGCTCGCCCGGGTCCTGTCACCCGGCGGCCGGATCGGAATGCTCGAGTTCGGCGTGCCGTCCCAGCCGCTGCTGCGGGCCCTGTGGCGCGGGCACACGCGTGTCGGGCTCCCGCTGCTCGGCCGGCTCGTCTCCCGGGCGTGGTTCGAGGTCGGACGCTTTCTGGGCCCGAACATCGAACAGTTTCACGCCGCCGAACCGGATCTCGCCGGCCTGTGGCGGGCGGCCGGCATCACCGACATCCGCATACGGAAGATGAGCTTCGGGGCCGGACTGGTGATGTGGGGGGTCAGGGCCGTCGGGCCGGCGGGCGACAGCGACGCGTGAGCGGCGAGCGCCCGGCGTTCTACGCGCTGGCGCGCGGCGGCTGGCGCGATCTCGTGTCGCTGCTGCATCCGCCCTACACAGCCTGGCATCTGAGCTACGTCGCGCTGGGCGCGGCGGCCGCCCCCCACCTGCACGCTGATCGGCTCGGCGCGGCGCTGGTCGCCTTCGCGTTCGCGGTCGGCGTCAGCGCGCATGCGCTCGACGAGCTGCGCGGGCGGCCGCTGCAGACCGCACTGAACGCGGCCACGCTGAAGGCGCTGGCCGTGGCCGGGTTGCTCGCCGCCCTGATCATCGGGGTGGCCGGGATCCTCACGGTCTCGGCGCTGTTGATCCCGCTCGTCCTGGCCGGCGCGCTGCTGGTCCCGGCCTACAACCTCGAGCTGGCCGGCGGTCGCTTTCACAGCGACGTATGGTTCGCCCTGGCCTGGGGCGCCTTTCCCGCCTTCACTGGATACTTCGCCAACGCGCTCACCGTCTCACCGGCTGGCCTGCTCGTCAGTGGCGCCTGCTACCTGCTCAGCGTCGCCCAACGGCGGCTGAGCACGCCGGTCCGCGAGCTGCGCCGCCACACCACCGCCCTGACCGGTGAGCAGCGGCTCGACGATGGCGAGCTGCTCGCCCTCAGCGCCGACTCGGTCCGGGCGCCGCTGGAGGGGGCGCTCTCGGCCCTGTGGCTCGCGCTCGTCGTGCTCGCGGTCGGGCTGGTCATCGTCCGGCTCTAAGGCGCCAGCGGGTCCTGCGGCACCTCGGGCTCCGACGGGCTGTCAGGCTCGGCGGAGCTTTCCTCCGCGAGGATCCCGTACAGGCTCCGCCGGGTCTCGGCGAGCAGTTCGGTGGCGCGAGCCCGCTGGGACTCGTCACCGACCGAGGCGACCTGCCAGGCCGCCTTGCCGATTCCGAGCACGAGCGGTCCGAGCTCGGTGAGCACCGACTCGGCGTCCGCGTCGGTCGGCTCCCAGGGGTCGCGCTCGGTGGCGCGCGACTCCAGGTGCGTCCGGCCGGCGTCGGTGATCGCGAAGTGGCGCGCGCCGTCGGACTCGGTGGAACGAACCAGCCCCTCGTCCTCGAGCTGAGCGAGCGTCGGGTAGACCGAGCCGGGGCTCGGACGCCAGCGCCCGTCGCTGCGCTCCTCGATCGTCTGCATCAGCTGATAGCCATTGCGAGGCTCCTCGCCGAGCAGCCGCAGGAGCGCGAGCCGGACGTCGCCGCGCCGGGCGCGGCCCCGTCCGCGGCCGCGTCCGCGC
>JALYTU010000425.1 GCA_030854125.1 Actinomycetota bacterium
AGATTGAGCACCGTCTCTTCTCCAGGATCACCCTCAACTGGCGCGGGCGGCCGCTGGAAACCTTCCAGACCGTCGTTAACCTCATTGCCAGGACGGTAACTACCACCGGGCTCGTCGTCCAATGCGAACTGGACCCTGGGCTCTACCCTACCAAGATAAAAGTCACCAGCCAGCAGAAAGAATCCATACCCATCACCCGGGACGAGTTCCACGGCGAATGGAACTACACCATCCGCCCGGCAGAAGAATAGCTAGTTTAAATCCAGATGCTAAGTCTCTGACGTGCCCATTGCCGGCGCCGACGCGGCGACTTCCTCGCACGGTGCGAGACTTACCTCGCCTCCGTCGCTTTTATCGCCCGGTACATAGTCGCGGGGGGGGGCCTCCAGTGGGCTTCGTGTACTCCTCGTAACCGTCGCCGAGTTGGGGCGAGGAGCCGGTCATCTGGCTTCTCGATATGGTTGGCGACCAGGCCGCTCACGATGCTGCTCCGCTTGCAGCCGGTATCTCCGGCGTCGTCGATGAACGCCCGGAGCCTGAAGAGGTCGGGACTGGCCGTGCGGAACAGCCACCGGGCTGAGTCAACGGAGTACTTCCACATGGCGAGCGCGGCCTCAAGGTGGGACTCGTCAACCTGGGTCCGCTGGTCGAGCAGGGCCTAGGTCAGCGCGGCGCGCATCACGTGCGGCCGGCCCCGCGTGACGGCGGCGGCGAGAACGCCCTCATCGTCCTCCGAACGCGCGCCGGTCGGGCCTCAGGCCGATCGTTAGCCGACACAGCTAGACATCGACCAATGACGTTCGAGTATCGCCGTTGCTGAACAGCCGGCGATAGGTGGTTGGGGTCGTGTGCAACACGCGCCGGAAATGTCGGCGCAAGGATTGGGGGGTGCCGAACCCGCACCTCCTCGCGATGGTTTCGATCGATTCGTAATCGTGTTCAAGCAGCTCCTGGGCGCGGCGGATCCGTTGCGTCTGCAGCCACTGAAGTGGATTCGTACCCACGCGCGCGTGGAAGTGCCGGTTGAGCGTGCGGGTTGTCACGTTGGCCCGGCAGGCTAGGTCATCGACGGTGATCGTTTCGTCCAGGTGCTCGAGGGCCCAGTCCAGTACCGCGGCTAGGCCGTCGTAGGAAGCGCGTGCTGACGGCGGGCCGACGTATTGGGCCTGCCCGCCCTCGCGGTGTGGTGCGGTGACCAGATGCCGAGCGATCTCGTTGGCTGCATTGGCGCCGTGGTCGCGCCGAACGACGTGCAGGCACAGATCCATGCCTGCGGCCTTGCCGGCCGAGGTCAGGACCTGGCCTTCGTCGACGTAGAGCACGTCGGGGTCGACGTTGATTGACGGGTAGCGGCGGGCGAGGGTCGCTGCGGCCTTCCAGTGTGTGGTCGCCCGGCGCCCGTCCAGGAGACCGGCTTCTGCGAGAACGAACGCGCCGGTGCAGATCGACAGGACTCGCGCGCCGCGCTCGTACGCGGCTTGGACCGCGGTGACCAGCTGACTAGGCGGCTGCAGGTCTGCGTCGTGGCACGCGGGCACGACGACCGTGTCGGCGGTAACCAGATCGTCGTAGCCGAAGGGCGTGGCGGCGCGCAGCCACCGGTCGACACGCGCGTGGCGTGGGCTGCACACCCGCAGCTCGTACCAGTCGCGCATACCGTCGGGCGGGTCCGCGCCGAAGACCGCGCACGGTGCCCCGAGCTCGAACACCGAGACGCCGTCGGACAGCGCCAGCGCCACCACGGTCATGTCCGAAAATATATCATCATCATCCGATCGGACACTCACGGTCCGGCCGTGGGCCGGCCATATTTGTACGATGCCGAAGAGACCGACGACCATGCCGAGCACCCGGCTGGGCACCGAGTTCCTGTTCGAGATCCGCATCCCACTCGCCCCACCCATCGACGTGGGGCCAGGTCCCGACGGCCGCCGCATCGTCCTCCTCGCCGAGTCCGGACGCTTCTCCGGGCCGCGGCTGCGCGGCGAGGTGATCCCGCTGTCCGGCGGGGACTACCTCCGTCGGCGATCCGACGGCGTCTCGGTGATCGACGTGCGGCTGTGTCTGCGCACCAACGACGGCGCGATAGTGCTGATGACCTATCAGGGCCGACTGCGGGCGAGCGCGGCGAACGCCGATTACGCACGCGACTTCGCCAAACCCGACGATCCGGCTGGCGCCGATCGCTACTACTTCCGCACGAACCCGCTGTTCGAGACCGGGGACGAGCGTTACGCCTGGCTCAACACGATCGTGGCCGTCGGGAACGGACGAACCGGCGACGGCGGCGTCATCTACGACATCTTCGAGGTCACGTGAGCACCCCCGCCGCGTCGCGCGATCATCTGGCCGACGCCTACCGCGGCCCGATCATCGACACTCACCTGCACGCCTTCGCCGTCGACGTGCCCGGACCCGGACGCCCCGGAGCGGTCCCAGCCGCGGTCTGCGTCGGATACGGGGCAAACCTCGCCTACGACTGCGCCCGACCCTGGGCCGCCGAACTGGCGGCGATGCGCAAGCAGCCACGTGGCGCGGAACCGATCTGGGCCGCGCTCACCGACGACGAACTGCGCGAGCAGACACTGGACACGATGGCCATGTTCGACATTCGCGGCGTCGTCAGCGGGCCACCTGATCTGGTTCGCTCCTACCGGCGGGCTGCACCTGACCGGGTCATCCCCGGTATCGAATTCGACCTCGAACGCTTCGACTACACACCCGCCGACGTGGCGGCCCTGCTCGACGACGGCTTCGCGGTACTCGGCGAGATCACAGACCAGTACAACGGCACCCTCATGGACGACCCGCGCCTCGACCCCTACTGGGACCTCGCCGCGCACCGCGACGTGCCGGTCGCCATCCACACCGGAGTCGGGCCACCGGGCGCGCCCTCGGTCTACCCGGGATTCCGCGCCGCGCTACACAGCCCACTCGGTCTCGAGCATCTGCTCACCCGCCACCCAACCCTGCGAGTCTGGGCCTGCCACGCGGCTTGGCCCATGCTGGACGACCTCAAGGTGATGCTCTACAACTACCCGCAGCTCTACGTGGACACCGGGTCACTGCAGATGGTCATCCCCCGCACCGAGTACTACCGATTCCTCCACGCGCTCATCGACGCCGGGTTCATTGACCGCATCATGTACGGCAGCGACCAGATCATCTACCCCGGCTTGATCGAACTCGGCATTCGCGCCATCAACGACGCGCCGTTCCTCGACGCGACTCAGAAGAAGGCGATCCTCCATGACAACGCCGCCCGATTCCTACGCCTCAACTGAATCCGGACGCCACCACGCTGGCCAAGATCGTGCGCTCTGACCCGAATCCGCGAGTAGGCCGGTGACACGGCGGCGCAAATGCCGGTAGGTGCCCCTTTGACCTGGGATGACGATCGCTGCGAAGTAATGATCATCTCAGGCGGAGAGGCACCTACCTGGTGAAAAGGATACGCAGCGGGGCGGGCGGATCGCGGCAGCAGCCGCGGATCGGCGCGCCGGATCCGTCCGGCCCGTGATCGGCCCACGCGGTCATGGGATGGAAGCCGAAGGTCTTCTTCCAGGTGGGGCCGGGCCAGGTGAGTGGGCGATCACGATCGTCGCGTCCAGGTCGATGGTGACCAGGCCGCCGTCCGTGCCGGGTGGGCTCTCCCCGGCCAGCGGCCAGGCCCGCTCGCGGGCCGCGGCCCGGG
>JALYTU010000426.1 GCA_030854125.1 Actinomycetota bacterium
GACCCCATGACCCCGTCGGTCGGTTCGTCGCTCATCTGACCATGATCGCGCACCCGGCTCAAGGTCGCACTCCGGCGTCCCGATCACTCCGGCAGCAACCTCACGAAAGGACGTCAGCGAAGGTCGCCCGACCGGCGGCTCGGGGGAGATCGCCCGGAACTTTGAAACGGATCAGGCTGTTCAACGTATGAGACAAGGACGGCGGTGCGGCTAACGTAACGGGAGAACGGTGGTGAGCTCACCACCGGGGTGCTCCGCACGCAGTGCGTACGTTGACTCACCGAACGGGTAATAACTACAATCGCAGGCATGTTTGAGTAGCGATCGTGCGCCTCGAGCGAGGCAGCGATCGGGTCGCTGATACTCAGCGCCGCACCGGCGCAAGGACGGAAACGGAACCAGATGTCAGTAGCGGAACTGCAGGAACTCGAGGAGATCAAGGGGCTCGTCAATCGCGGCCAGCAGCTCGGCGTGCTCACGTACGCCGAGATCGCCGGCGCGGTCTCCGAGCTGGATCTGGACGAGGCCGACATCGAGGAGCTGCACGGCTTCCTCGAGCGGGCCGAGATCGAGCTGGTCGAGGAGGTCGACCCGGCGCTGGCAGCGACCGAGGTCGAGCGCGCTCCGGACAAGCGTGGCCGGCGCAAGGCCAAGACCACTCTGGACCTCAAGCCCGACATGACGACCGACTCCTTGCAGTTGTTCCTCAAGGACATCGGCAAGGTGCGTCTCCTGACCGCTCAGGAGGAGGTCGACCTCGCCAAGCGCATCGAGCGCGGTGACCTCGAGGCCAAGCAGAAGATGGTCGAGTCCAACCTCCGTCTCGTCGTCTCGATCGCCAAGAACTACCGCAACCAGGGCCTGCCCTTCCTCGACCTCATCCAGGAGGGCACGCTGGGCCTGGTCCGCGCGGCCGAGAAGTTCGACTACCGCAAGGGTTTCAAGTTCTCCACCTACGCGACCTGGTGGATCCGCCAGGCGATCGCGCGGGCGCTGGCCGATAAGGCGCGGACGATTCGCATCCCCGTCCACGTCGTCGAGAAGCTCAACAAGATCGGCCGGGCCGAGCGCAAGCTCGTCACCGAGCTCGGCCGCGAGCCGACCGCCGAGGAGATCGCCGAGGTCACCGGGATCGAGCCCGAGGAGGTCGAGTCGATCAAGCGGTCGGCCCAGGCGCCGGTATCGCTCGAGAAGCCGGTCGGCGACGAGGAGGAGTCCGAGTTCGGCCAGTTCATCGCCGACGAGCGCGCCGAGTCCCCCTATGAGCGGGCGGCCGAGATCCTCACCAAGGAGGCGCTGCGTGAAGCGCTGGAGAACCTCTCCTACCGCGAGCGCCGCGTGCTCGAGCTTCGCTACGGGCTTGGCGGCGAGCATCCGCGCACCCTGGATGAGGTCGGCCGGACGTTCAACGTCACGCGCGAGCGTATTCGCCAGATCGAGAACCAGTCTCTGAAGAAGCTGCAGTCGCTCGCGGAGGCCCAGAAGCTCCGCGACGTTGCCTAGGCGGACGTTCCGGGGAGACCCACGAGCCCGGTCGCGACCGCGGGTCCGGACGCGCTTCAGTTCGTAAAGCATTGCGCTAGAATCGAACGTCACATGGCTGATCGAGATACGTGTCCGGTATGCCGCACTGCGGAGGTTGTCTGCGGTAAGTGGACGCTGCTGGTGATCCGCGATCTCGCCGACGGCCGGTCGCGCTTCTGCGAGCTCGAGCGTTCGCTGGCCGGGATCAGCCCTCGGACCCTCTCGCTGCGCCTGCGAGCGCTTGAGGAGGAGGGGATCGTGCTGCGCCAGACGTTCCCCGAGGTCCCGCCCCGCGTTGAATACGTCCTCACCAGCAAGGGTCGCGCGCTCGCGCCGATCATCGAGGACATGCGCGCCTACGGGCGCCAGTGGCTCGCCGACGACTGCCCGCCGGAGCGCGCCGCCAACGCGCGCGAGCCGGTCGCCGCCGTCGCCTGACCGAGCCTCGCAGGCCAGCTGCGCGGCTCTCGGAGATCGTCTGACCGGCTCCGTGACTCTGCAACGGCACGTCCGCAGGCAGGATCGTCGTCATCGGTGGAGAAACCGCGCTCGTGCGCAACGGACAGCTCCATCGTCGTCTGGAGACCTTCACGGTCGACTCCAGCAGCCGCCTCTCGGTGCAGACCGGGGAGGGGGCTGAGCTGCCCTTCGAGGTCATCGAGCAGCGCGGAGGCACCGCCTCGCTTTACTGCTACCGGCCGCTCACCGCCGAATTCATCCGCGGCCGGTTGGGTGAGCTGTCGGGCCTGGAGAGCTTCGAGGATGCCGCCGCACTGCTCACCGGCCTTCAGTCCACTGACGGCTATCTGCGCGAACACGGTGACGAGCGCGTCCCGTCTGATCCGCGCGGCCGAGCCGAGGTCGTACTGGCCACCTTCCTGACCCGGGTGTTCGCCGATCGCAGCGAGTTCGGCTTCGAGCCGGCCCACTTCGAATCGGCGTATTCAGAGCTCGAGCACTCACTCTACGAGGGCAGCTGCACCGCGACGATCATCGCCCCGTTGCTCGGCGTCGCGCTCGATCCGGAGACGACCGAGCTCACGCTCGGGGATGGTCTGTCGGTGATCCGCGGCGACGACCTGTTCGGCGCCCCGCCCGACGCGGTGTGGGGGGATCGCGACGAGCCCAACGTGCTGCTCGTCCTCGAACGTCAGCAGGATCGCACCACGCGACTGCCGGTCGCGCAGGCGCGAACGCGTTTTCGGCGTGTGCTCACCGCGCTGCGGCTGTTCGCCCGCGGTGGCTATGCGATCGGACCGGTCGCGTGGGCGCGCACCGACGCCGGCACCTGGCGCCCGGTCGCGATCGGAGCCGGAGGCCGGCCGCGGCTGTTGACCCCGATCCCGGCGGCGCGCGAGGATGAGCTGCGGGCGTTCTGTGACCTGGTGACCCGCCGCCTGCCGGGCGCCGGGGAGCTGTCGTGGGCCCTTTCGCGGTTTGAGATGGGATGTGAGCGGCTGGCGCCGTTCGAGGCGCTGACCGACTATCTGCTCGCGCTGCGGGCCCTGCTCGAGCCCGAGGGGCCGGCCAGCGGCCGGCTCGCCCAGCGGCTGGCGGTGATCTGCGGACGGCCCGAGGACCACGCCGGGTTGTCGGTCCGGATGGCGCGCGCAATCGCGCTCGAGCACTCGATCATCACCGGGTTGGCGCCCGCAGACCGCGGACTCGACGGACTTGTCGGCGAGCTCTCCGAGCATCTGCGGGCAATCCTTCGGGACACGCTGTGCGGCCACCTGGACGCCGATCTCGTCGGTCTCGCCGATGGCCTGCTCGCCGAGGCGGCGGGTGCCCCGGCCGCTGGCTGAACCGGGCGGTCCCATCCACTCAGCTTGCGCGGTGGGCCCCGGGGGATCGGGCTCGACTGCGATACGCTGATTCTCTGGCCGCTCCCCACTCGGCCTCCCCGTGAGGCCGGGAGTGTTATTGCCCGCCAGGCCTAACACGTAAGTCCTGGGGCTCGTATGAAGTCAAGGGGAGCGCGACCAGTAGGACGAGCGGGCCGCAGAGGCCCGCTCGTTCTACTTAACCGGCCCGACCGGGCGGTCTTGGAGCGCTCGCCGCCGGGGCCGGTGTGCGCAGGCCGGGCTTCGGCATTGAGCTCGTTCTCAAGCTGGTAACCGGGCGACGGCTCGCCGTTGTTAGGTTCGGCCCCCGGCGCGCGATCACAGG
>JALYTU010000427.1 GCA_030854125.1 Actinomycetota bacterium
CGCAATCATGCGCAGCCCGGACTGGAACAGCACCGCGGTCTTTCTGTCCTGGGATGACTGGGGCGGCTTCTACGACCACGTCGTGCCCCCCGTGGTCGACGCGAACGGCTACGGCCTGCGCGTCCCGGGGATGGTCATCAGCCCCTACGCCCGGTCGGGCTACATCGACCATCAGACGTTGAGCCACGACGCCTACAACAAGTTCATCGAGGACGCCTTCCTGGGCGGCCAGCGCCTGAACCCCGCGACCGACGGCCGGCCCGACCCGCGGCCGGACGTACGGGAGACAAACCCGCTCCTCGGTAACCTGCGCGCCGACTTCAACTTCGCCCAGCCGCCACGCGCGCCGGTGATCCTGCCCCCCCACCCGGCGCCCGGCCTGGCATCGACACCGCCGCCGGCGTAGGCGGACGCCGCGGCGGTGTCGCCGAGAACGACTCGCGCCCCACCGGGAGGCGGGGCGCGAGTCGTCACGGATCGATTCAGAGCGGCCGGGCGCTACTCGGTGCCCGGCGCGGGGCCATCCTGCGGTGCCTCGCCGGCGGGCTCGGAGGGCGCGGCATCCTCGGGCTCGGTCGCGCCACCTTCGGCGCCAACTCCCACCGGGGTGGGTTTGGGCGCCGGCTGGATCACCGACAGCTTGACGTCCTCGTCGTCGGTGCCCTCGACACCCGGCTCGACGAGCACGGTCGATCCGGGCGGCACCTGCGCACGGAGCACGAAGTCGGCCAGCGGATCCTCGATGTAGCGCTGGATCGCCCGACGCAGCGGACGCGCTCCCATCGACGGATCCCAGCCCTTCTCGACGAGCAGATCCCGGGCCTCCTCGGAGAGCTCGAGCTGCAACTCCCGCTCGGCCATGGACTCGCGGATCCGTCGCAGCAACAGCTCGACGATCTGCTTGATCTCGTCCTTGGCCAGCTTGTGGAAGACGATCACGTCGTCGATCCGGTTGAGAAACTCAGGCCGGAAGACCTTCTTGAGCTCGCCCATGATCCGGTTCTTCATGTCGTCATAGGTGATGCCGGTCTCGTCGTCGGAGACGGCGAAGCCCAGCGGCGTGTTGCGCGCGATCTCCGAGGCCCCGATGTTCGAGGTCATGATCACGATGCAGTGCCGGAAGTCGACCGTGCGGCCCTGGGCGTCGGTGAGCCGGCCGTCCTCGAGGATCTGCAACAGGATGTTAAAGACATCCGGGTGCGCCTTCTCGATCTCGTCCAGCAGCAGCACGCTGTAGGGCTTGCGGCGGACCGCCTCGGTGAGCTGGCCGCCCTCGTCGTACCCGATGTAGCCGGGAGGCGAGCCGACGAGCCGGGACACGGCGTGCTTCTCCATGTACTCCGACATGTCGATGCGGATCATCGTGTCCTCGTCACCGAACAGGAACTCGGCCAGGGTCCGGGCCAGCTCGGTCTTGCCGACCCCGGACGGGCCGAGGAAGATGAACGAGCCGGTCGGGCGCTTGGGGTCCTTCAGGCCCGCTCGCGAGCGGCGGATCGCCTTGGAGACGACCTCGATCGCGGGGTGCTGACCGATGACGCGCTTGTGGAGCTCCTCCTCCATGCGCATCAGCTTGGCGGTCTCGGCCTCGGTGAGCTTGAACACCGGGATGCCGGTCCACATCGACACGATGTCGGCGATCTCCTCCTCGCCGATCGACGGACGCTCGGTGGATTCGCCGGCCTCCCACTGATCGGCCAGGTCGCGCTTCTTCTGGACCAGACGGCGCTCGTCGTCACGCAGGCTCGCTGCCTTCTCGAACTCCTGGGACTCGATCGCCTCCTCCTTGGCCCGCCGTGTCTCGGTGATCTCGTCCTCGAGCTCACGGTAGACGGGGGGTGAGGTCATCGACTTGATCCGCATGCGCGACGCGGCCTCGTCGATCAGATCGATCGCCTTGTCGGGCAGGAAACGGTCGGAGATGTAGCGGTCGGCCAGATCGGCTGCCGCCTCGAGCGCCTCGTCGGTGATGTTGACCTTGTGGTGCTGCTCGTAGCGGTCGCGCAGGCCCTTGAGGATCTGGACCGACTCCTCTTTGGAGGGCTGGTCGACGACGATCTTCTGGAAGCGCCGCTCGAGCGCCGAATCGCGCTCCAGGTACTTGCGGTACTCCTCCAGGGTGGTCGCGCCGACGGTCTGCAGCTCGCCCCGGGCGAGCGCCGGCTTGAGGATCGAGGCGGCGTCGATCGCGCCCTCGGCGGCACCCGCGCCGACGAGGTTGTGCAGCTCATCGATGAACAGGATGATGTCGCCGCGCTGGGTGATCTCCTTCATCACCTTCTTGAGGCGCTCCTCGAATTCGCCGCGGTACTTGGAGCCGGCGACGAGCGCGGCCAGATCCAGCGTGTAGATCTGCTTGCCCTTGAGCAGCTCGGGGACATCGGCATTGGTGATCCGCTGGGCCAGCCCCTCGACCACGGCGGTCTTGCCGACGCCCGGCTCGCCGACCAGAACGGGGTTGTTCTTGGTCCGACGCGAGAGGATCTGCATGATTCGCTCGATTTCAGTCTCGCGTCCCACCACCGGGTCGAGCTTGCCCTCAGAGGCGAGCTTGGTCAGGTTGCGGCCGAACTGATCCAGCAGCTTGGAGGACTTTTTGCCCTCGCCGGTGCCCGAGGCGCCCTGCGTGCCCGCGCCGGAGCCGCGCTGGCGGCTGCCCGGACCGGAGAGCATCCGGATCACCTCGTTGCGGATCTTCTCGGAGTCGGCGTCGAAGTCGAGCAGGATCCGCGCGGCGACACCCTCGTTCTCGCGCACCAGACCGAGCAGGATGTGCTCGGTGCCGATGTAGTTGTGACCCAGGCTCAGCGCCTCACGCAGCGCAAGCTCGAGCACCTTCTTGGCCCGCGGGGTAAACGGGATCTGCCCCGAGGTGACCTCCTCGCCCGACCCGACGATCCGCACAACCTGAGCGCGCACACGCTCCACAGTGATGTCAAGCGACTCAAGCACGCGAGCCGCGAGCCCCTCCTCCTCACGGAGCAGACCGAGCAGGATGTGCTCAGTTCCGATGTAATTGTGCTTCAGGGTCCGCGCCTCTTCTTGGGCCAGGACGACCACCTGACGCGCTCGCTCTGTAAATCGCTCAAACATTGGCTTCCTAGCTGTTGGGGCCGGTACTTCGGGAGCTGGTCGGTCGCGGTCTTTCCGGGGTCTGGCTGTTCCTACGCTGCCGGAGACAGTTTGGCTCAGTGCGGCTGCGGGGACGCCGGACAGCCCGTTTCGCTCTTCGTGTCGGCGTGGTGAGCCGAGATGCTGGGGGCAAACGGTGTGCTCGACGGGCCATAGCTCAGTCTAACAGCCGCCCTCGGCGACCCAGACCCATCACGATGGCGCCCGCGGCGGCGTTCACACCCTGTTCATCGGGCCTGGGACGGCGTCCCGGGGCACACGACGCAGCCACAGCGCCGGGCCACCGGCCGGGGGCAGGCGCCCGCCGGTGGACAGCCATGACCCGGCGAGGATCAGCAGCAGCCCGGCCACTGCGCCCGCGCCCGGCGCCTCGCCGAGCAGGGTCACGCCGAGCGCGACGGCGATCACCGGATTGATGTAGGTGATGACCAGAGCCCGGCTCGTACCCGCCTCGCGGATCAGAACCGCGACGACCACGAACGCGGCCGCGGTGCAGACCAGCCCGAGCACCACGACGCTCGCCACCGCGCCCGTGGTGGGCGCGCGGGCCGGCAGGCTG
>JALYTU010000428.1 GCA_030854125.1 Actinomycetota bacterium
GCAGCGCGGGGCTGGCCTCAAGGCACTGATTCCCGACGCCGCCTACGAAGAGGCGGGCGCCACGCTCGTCGATGACGCCGCCGAGCCGCTCGGCGCCGACGTGGTGGTCAAGGTGGCCGCTCCTGATGCCTCCGAGACCGCCCAGCTGGGCTCCGGCCACATCCTGATCGGCTTCCTCGGTCCGCTGACCAATGGCGACGGGGTGAAGGCCATCGCCCGCGCGGGTGTGACCAGCTTTGCGATGGAGGCAATCCCGCGGATCAGCCGCGCGCAGTCGATGGACGCGCTCTCGTCGCAGGCCAACATCGCCGGCTACCGCGCCGCGCTGATCGGTGCCCAGGAGCTCGGGCGCTACTACCCGATGCTGATGACCGCCGCAGGCACGATCCGGCCGGCCACCGTGCTCGTGCTCGGCGCCGGCGTCGCCGGTCTGCAGGCGATCGCGACCGCGCGCCGCCTGGGCGCGGTTGTCCAGGGCTTCGATGTCCGCGCCGCGGTCAAGGAGCAGGTCGAGTCGCTCGGCGCCAAGTTCCTGGAGTTCGACCTCGGGGGCGACCTCGAGGGCACGGGCGGCTACGCCAAGGAGCTGACCGCAGAGCAGCAGGCCCGCCAGCAGGAGCTGATGGCCGAGGCGATCGGCAAGGTCGACGTCGTCATCACCACCGCCGCCGTGCCGGGCCGGCGCGCGCCGATCCTCGTCACCGAGCAGGCCGTGAAGCTGATGAAGCCCGGCTCGGTGATCGTCGACCTGGCGGCCGAGTCCGGTGGTAATTGCGAGCTGTCTGAGCCCGGCGAGACCGTCCTGCGCCACAACGTCAAGATCGTCGCGACGCTCAACGTGCCCAGCACGATGGCCGAGCACGCCTCCCAGCTGTATGCGCGCAACATCCAGGCGCTGCTCGGGCTGATGATCGCGCCGGACGGCACCCTGGCCCTGGACTTCGATGACGAGGTCGTCGCCGGTGCGTGCATCACCCGCGGGGGGGAGATCGTGCACGAGGGCGCCAAAGCCGTGGCCGCCGCGTCCGCCCCGGCATAGCCGGCAAAGGAGACCAGACCCATGGACAGACTCGTCGTCGACATCGCAATCCTGATCCTGGCCGGCTTCGTCGGCTATGCGGTCATCTCGAAGGTCCCCAACACCCTGCACACGCCGCTGATGTCGGGCACCAACGCGATCCACGGGATCGTCGTGCTCGGCGGCCTGCTGCTGATGTCCGAATCCAGCGGCGTCCTGGAGAAGATCCTGCTCGTGATCGCCGTCGCGTTCGGGACGATCAACGTGATCGGCGGCTTCGTGGTCACCGATCGGATGCTCGGCATGTTCAAGGCCAAGGATCCCCCCAAGCCGGGCAGCGACGACGAAGCCGTTGGTCAGACCGCCGCGGAGGACACGCCGAAATGAGCACGGCGGGCACGGTGTTCCTGCAGAGCGCCGACTTCATCGACGCCGCCTACATCGTCGCCTTCGGGCTGATGATCTACGGCATGAGCGGCCTGACCGGCCCACGCACCGCGGTGCGGGGCAATCAGATCGCCGCCGTCGGCATGGCCGTCGCCGTCGTCGCCACGCTGCTGCGTCGGGGCGAGTTCAACGGCTCGGGCACCGTCATCCTGATCATCGTCGGCGTGGCCATCGGCATCGCGGTCGGGGTCCCCGCGGCGCGCAACGTGAAGATGACCCAGATCCCGCAGATGGTGGCGCTGTTCAACGGCGTCGGCGGCGGGGCAGTGGCGCTGATCGCCTGGGTCGAGTACCGCCACCACTTCGGGGGCGGCTGGCCGCTGCGCGTCGAGGGCTTTGAATTGTTCGGCGCGATCGTCGGCTCGATCTCCTTCTGGGGCTCGAACATCGCCTTCGGCAAGCTGCAGGAGATCCTCCCCGGCCGCCCGATCAAGCTCCCGGGACAGGCGGCGATCAACGCCGTGCTGCTGCTGATCGCTGTGGTCACCGCCGTGGTGCTGGCCGCCGGGACGCACTCCCAGCTGCTGTTCATCGTCGGCATCCTGGTCGTCTCGGCGATCCTCGGCAACCTGCTGGTGCTGCCGATCGGGGGCGCGGACATGCCGGTGGTGATCTCGCTGCTCAATGCGTTCACCGGACTGGCGGCCGCGGCCACCGGCCTAGCGCTGGCGAATCCGGTGATGATCGTCGCGGGCATGATCGTCGGCGCCTCGGGCACGATCCTCACCAACCAGATGGCCAAGGCGATGAACCGCTCGGTTCCGGCGGTCATCGCCGGCGGCTTCGGCGGTGCGGTCGTCGCGCCGGCGGGCGGGGGAGGGGGGACCGGCGGCACGGTCCGCTCGACCACCGCCGCGGACGTGGCGATTCAGCTCTCCTACGCGCGCCAGGTGGTGATCGCCCCTGGCTATGGCCTCGCCGTCGCTCAGGCCCAGCACGCCGTGCGCGAGCTCGAGCGCGCGCTTGAGGCCAAGGGCGTCACGGTCAAGTACGCGATCCATCCCGTCGCCGGGCGCATGCCCGGGCACATGAACGTGCTGCTCGCCGAGGCCGACGTGCCCTACGACCTGCTGCGCGAGATGGATGACATCAACCCCGAGTTCAGCCGCACCGACGTGACGCTGGTGATCGGCGCCAACGACGTCACCAACCCGGCGGCCAAGAACGAGCCCGGCAGCCCGATCTACGGCATGCCGATCCTCGAGGTCGACAAGTCCGGCTCGGTAATCGTGCTCAAGCGCTCGATGGCCTCCGGTTTCGCTGGGATCGACAACCCGCTGTTCTACGAGCCCAAGACCGCGATGCTGTTCGGTGATGCCAAGGCATCGGTGAGCGAGGTCACCGCCGAGGTGCAGGCGCTGTAGTGGTTGCGGCGCCGGCCGCGGTGGTGCCCGTCGCGACGGGCGGTTAGAGTCGCGCCACAGTCTGTTGTCCACCCCCGAACGAGGATCGACCCTTGGACGCCAACCGCCTGACCGCGATACCGATCTTCTCTCATCTCTCGGACGCCGAGGCCAAGCGACTGGCCGCCTTCGCGACCGAGACCAGCGCCGCTGAGGGACAGATCCTGATGAAGGAGGGCGACTACTCGGTCGAGCTGATCGCGATCGAGGAGGGCAGCGCCGACGTGATCCAGAAGGGCGAGAAGATCGCCTCGCTGAAGACCGGTGACCTGATCGGCGAGATGGGGCTGCTCGAACAACTTCCGCGCAACGCCGACGTGATCGCCACCTCGCCGATGCGCCTGATCAAGCTCACCCATTGGGAGATTCGCCGTATGTCCGCCGACACCGTCGAGCGGATCAAGGCGACGGTCAACAAGCGCCGTGACGCCGGGGTCGCCGATCCCGCCCACCACGCCGACTAGGCGTGCTCGGACGCCGGCCGGCATCGGCTGGCCGGCCGTCGGCGGATTCTGATAGGTTGCCGCTCGCCGAGTCCCCGGTTGCCGCCCCGGGGAGCGGGGAACCCAGTTTGTTGGGGCGAATCCCGTGGTGATCCACGAGAAGCGCTGTTCACAGCGCGAGCCCGTCAGCTAACCCCGTAGGCAGAAGAGGCTCTGTCTGTGCAATGCCGCTGTCAGCGGCGATGGTCGACGTGTTCGCTTCTCGCAGCCTCATCACCGCAAACGTGTGCAACCCGGCCCGCCTCCGGGCTGGGTCCCGGACCGGCGTCGAACGCTATCGGGCGATGCGAGCCCTCCGCCACACCCTGCTCAGCGC
>JALYTU010000020.1 GCA_030854125.1 Actinomycetota bacterium
GGTCAGGCCCGCACCGCGCAGCGGCCCGGCCCCGGGAGCGCGAGCTCGCCGGGCACGCACGGGACGGTCTGCCCCGGTGGCCGGCGTCCGACCCTGGCGGCTGCTGGTCGTGCTCAGCGATCCGAGACCGGCGAGCAGGACCACCGCGACTGCGACCAATCCTCCCGCGCCCGCCAGCCGCCAGCGTCTCAGGCGGCCTCCAGCTCCTCCACGGTGTGCGGACCAACGCATGCGACCGCGAGCACGTCCTCGATCCCCGCCGCGACCGCACGCACCTCGTCGTAGGTGACGTCGTCGAGCAGGGAGATGGTGTGGCCGGGGTCGATCTCGTCACTGCGGTGGACGATCTTCTGCTGGGCAGCGAAGCGCGCCACCGCACCGCTGTTCTCAAAGGCGATCGCCCGGGCCCCGGCCGCGAAGGCTCGAGCCCGCTCGACCTCGGCCTCGGTCGGGCCGTCGTCGCGCAGTTCGGAGACGATGTCGCGCATCCGGCGGTAGGCCTCGGTGCACTTGGAGGACTCCAGGCCGGCCGAGAGCTGCAGGACGGGCACGTCGGCGTAGGCGTGCGGAGCGGCGCTCACGGAGTAGGCCAGGCCACGCTGCTCGCGGATCTCGTCGAACAGACGCGACCCCATCGAACCGCCGAGCAGGGTTGCGTAGATGGCCAGGGCCGCGCGCTCGCGCTGCTCGGTGACGTCGATCGAGGGGCGATAGGACATCCGCAGGTGCGACTGGTTGGAATCGCGTTCGCGGACCAGCAGGCGGGGGGCGAAGGCTGGCGCGTGCTCGTAGACCGGTGGCGGCGCTCCGGTGTCAAAGCGCTCGAAGGCGGCCTCGAGCGAGCCGTCGGTGCCGAGCGAGTCAAGATTGCCGACCACAAAGGCGGCACCGGAAGCGGCCGTCCAGCGGCGCGTGCGAAAGGCGACGATCCCGTCGCGGGTGAACGTGTCGCGGATGTGCTCGGCCGGGCCGAGCACCGGACGGCCGAGCGGGTGATCGCCGAACACGGCCTGGTCGATGAGGTGCTCGGCGATCACCGCGGGCTGGTCCTCGGAGCGGGCGATCTCCTGGACGACGACCCCGCGTTCGCGGTTCATCTCGTCGCCGTCGATTCGCGGCTGGGCGACGAAGTCGGTCAGCAGATCGACCGCCTCCAGGCCGCGCTCGGCGCGGGCCGTGATGTGAAAGGCGACGAGGTCGTGGCTGGTGTAGGCGTTGAGCACGGCGCCGATCCGCTCGGCGGCCTCGTTGACGGCGCGGTAGTTGGGGTACTTCTCACCGCCCTTGAACACCAGATGCTCCAGGAAATGGGCCATCCCATTCTCATCGCTGCGCTCAGTGCGGGCGCCGGCGTCGAAGGCGATCAGGATGGTCAACGCGCGCGTGCCCTCGGCGGCGACCCGGTGCAGTCGCAAGCCGTTCTCAAGGGTGGACACGGAGATCGAGGGCATTGCTGATTGACAACGGTAGCGGGCGGAGAACGCGCCGCGAGCTGGGGCGCGCTGTGTGGGTGGCGGGCGCGACGGGCCCGTGGCGATCGCCCTGCAAATCACGTTGCAGCGGTCTGTCTGAGCGCTGAAACGGAAGGGCGCCCGCTACTCTCCGGGCACCTCATGGCACTTCAGAACACCACATCAGCACGCTCCCGCCGCCGCGTCACCGCGGCTGGGACCCGTACTCCTGCCGCCGCCGGAGCGTCGCCCGCGTCCGGTACGCAGGTCGTCGACTTCCGGGCGGTCTCCAAGCTCTACACCGGCGACGTCGGTCTGGATCAGGCGACCTTCTCGGTCGATCGGGAGGAGTTCGTCTTCCTGGTCGGCTCGACGGGATCAGGCAAGTCCACGGTCATGCGCCTGCTGATCAAGGAGCTCGAGCCGACCAGCGGTGCGATCCGCGTCGCCGGCCATGACCTCTCGGAGATCTCGCGCAAGCGGGTGCCCTACTACCGCCGCAACATCGGCGTCGTCTTCCAGGACTTCAAGCTGCTGCCCAACCGCACCGTGTACGACAACGTCGCCTACGCGCTGCAGGTCACCGGCGGCTCGCGCAAGGACATCCGCGCCAAGGTGCCCGACATCCTGCGCCTGACCGGCCTGTCGACCAAGCTGCACAACTTCCCCGATCAGCTGTCGGGCGGCGAGCAGCAGCGCGTCTCGATCGCTCGCGCGTTCGTCAACCATCCTCCGTTGCTGCTGGCCGACGAGCCGACCGGCAACCTCGACCCCGACACGAGCATCGACATCATGCGGCTGCTGTACCGGATCAATCGAACCGGTACGACCGTGCTCGTCGCCACCCACGACCAGGCCATGGTCGACAAGATGCGCCGCCGGGTGCTCGAGCTCTCGCGCGGGCGGATCGTGCGTGACGAAGCCGCCGGTCTCTACGCCCGCGACGAGAGCACGCGTGAGTTCGCCCATCGCCTGCGCGGCCCGTCCGAGCGCCCCCCCGGCGTCTGATGCGGATCGGGTTCTTCCTGCGCGAGGCGGTGCGGGCGACGCGCCGCAGCGCCGCCCCGAGCTTCGCCGCCCTGGCCACCGTGCTGGTGACGATGCTCGTGCTGGGCGTGTTCATCCCGATCGTGCAGGCCACCAACGGCGCCGCCGCGAGCGTCCGCAGCCGGGTGCTCGTCGACGTGTACATGAAGAGCACGGCGACCTCGACGCAGGAGGCGCGGGTCCGGCGTGAGCTGCTCAACGTGCCTCACGTCCGCAGCGTCCAGTTCGTCTCCAAGCAGCAGGCCTACGCCCAGCAGTCAAAGATCGACCCGCAGGCCTACCAGCTGCTGGGCGCGAACCCGCTGCCCGACACGTTCCACGTCATCCCGGACAACCCGGGCAACGTGCTGGCGGTCCGCACCGCGCTGACGCCGCCATCACCCGGTGGGACGGCAGGCGTGCTGGATTCCGCCATCCAGAGTGTGTCCAACAAGAAGAACGACACACGCAAGATCCTCGCGGTGACCAACCTGGTGACGATCACCGCGGCCGGGCTCACCGTGCTGCTGACGCTCGCCTCGGTGTTGCTGATCGCCAATACGATCCGGCTCTCGCTCTACTCGCGGCGACGCGAGATCGAGGTGATGAAGCTGGTCGGGGCGACCGACTGGTTCATCCGCTGGCCGTTCGTGGTCGAAGGGATCGTGGTCGGCGCAGCCGGTGCGCTGGCGGCGATCGTTGTCCTCGGCGTGGCCAAGGTGGCGCTGCTGGACCCGCTGGCCCACAACTGGACGCTGATCGCGTCGCCCCAGACGATTTCCTTCACCGCGCTCGTCGCCGTCCTGATGGGTGCCGGCGTCCTCGTGTCGGCCCTCGGCTCGGGCCTCTCGCTGCGCCGGTTCCTGCTGGTCTGAGCGACCGGCCGCTGCCGGGACCCGGGCCGGTGACGGGCTACGCTCAAAGGACGATATGTACGGCCAGCGCTCACGCACCGGACCGCGAACGGTCGCGATCATCGCGGGTGTCGTGGTCGCGCTGCTCGTCGGCGTGTGGCTGGGCGGACATCCCAGCTGGCTACCGGGGCCGGTGCGCAGCGCGTTCGTCAGTCAGAGCAGCGAGGAACAGCTGATCAACAACGTCTACGGGCTGCTCCAGCGCGACTACTACCGGCCGGTCGCCCGCGCTGCCCTGGTCAACAAGGGGCTGGCGGCCGCTGTCGCCGGCCTGGGGGATCCCTATTCGCACTACTACGACCCGTCGGACTATCGGGCCTTTCAGAATCAGACCAACCCGCATCTCAGCGGGGTCGGGATCGACGCGGTCAAGGATGCCGCCGGCCTGCGCGTGGTCGAGGTGTTCCCGGGCTCGCCGGCGGCGCGGGCCGGGCTTGCCCACGGTGACCTGATCGTCTCGGTCGGGTCCACCTCACTGGCCCACCGTCCCGAAAGCTTCTCGGCCTCATTGATCAAGGGCCGGGCCGGGACCCGGGTCACCCTGACCGTGCGCTCGAGTCAGGGCCGGCGAGCTGTGACCCTGACCCGGGCCGACCTGACGGTTCCCGTGGTCAGCGGCAACACCGTCCCCTACCACGGCGCCAAGCTCGGGATCGTCCACTTGACCAGCTTCACCGCCGGCTCGGGCGACGAGCTGCGCGCCCAGGTCGACAAGGTGCTGCACGCAGGTGCGCGCGGGATAGTGCTGGACCTGCGCGAGAACGGCGGTGGCCTGCTTGAGGAAGGGGTCAACGTGGCCAGCATCTTCATCCCCGACGGGACGATCGTCTCAACCGCGGGACGCAGTCAGCCTCGGCAGGTGTACATGGCCAGGGGCGGCGCGATCTCGGCCTCGATTCCGCTCGTCGTGCTCGTCGATCACTACACGGCGTCGGCGGCCGAGATCGTCACCGGCGCCCTGCAGGATCGCCATCGGGCCACGGTGGTCGGTACCCATACCTATGGCAAGGGCGTCTTTCAGGAGATCCAGCCGCTGCCCAACGGCGGTGCGCTCGACTTCACCGTCGGCGAGTACTTCACCCCCAGCGGGCGCAACCTCGGTGGCGGGGGAGTCCAGCGCGGCGCCGGGATCACTCCCGACGTGTACGCCAACACCAACCTGCGCGACAAGACCGACACTGCGCTGCAGGTGGCCGAGCGCACGGTCGCGGCGAAGCTGAAATGACCGCCGCCGGCCGTGATCCGCGGCCGGCCACGAGGGTTGCCATCCTGCAGCGCAAGGGCAAGTTCCTCGTCGCCGAACCTTTCTTCAGCCCCGGGCCTCAGATGGTGGTCAGCCGCGACCGCAAGGCCGACGTCGGCGACCTGGTCACGATCGTGCCGGGTCGCAACTCCAGCCGGCGCGGGACCTCGCGGATGGTCATCGGCCGCCGTCTCGGGCGCCCGGACGCGGCCCGAGACGTGATCACCGCGCTGATGCTCGACCGTGGGCTGCAGCGTGGCTTTGATCCCGCGGTCGACCACGCGGCTCGCGAGGCGGCCAAGCTGCCCTCTGATCTCGGCGGCCGGCGCGACCTGCGGGAGCTGCCCACGTTCACGATCGACCCCGCCAGCGCCCGCGACTTCGATGACGCGATCTCGGCGCAGGCCCAGAAGGACGGCACGATCAGGGTGTGCGTGCACATCGCCGACGTCGCCGCCTACGTCCCGCCGCGGAGTGCGATCGATCGCGAGGCCTACCGACGCGGGACCAGCGTGTACGTGCCCGGCGCGGTCGAGCCGATGCTGCCCGGCCGTCTCTCCAACGACGTCTGCTCACTGGTGGAGGGCGAGGACCGGCTGACGGTCACCGTCGAGATGACGATCTCGAAAGGGGGTGGCTCACCGAGCCGACCCGCACGCGGCCCCTCGATGTATCGCTCGGTGATCCGCTCGGTGGCACGTCTGGACTACGACCGCGTCGATCGCATCTTCGCCGGCACCGAGCGCGCGCTCGATCCCTGGGCTCAGCCCCTGGCCGACGCCCGGGCCGCGGCGGCCGTGCTGCAGGCCGGGCGCGAAGGCCAGTCCGCGGTCGTGCTGCAGTCTGCCGAGCCGGACTTCCAGTTTGACCGCGACGGCCACGTCACCGGCGCCGAGCTCGTGCCCCAGACCGAGTCCCATCGCCTGATCGAGCGTCTGATGATCGCCGCCAACGAGGCCGTGGCGGGCTTGCTGGAGGAACGGCGGATCCCGACGCTGTTCCGGGTCCACGAGCGACCCGAGGCGACCGCGGTCGAGCGCCTGATGACGCAGCTGGTATCGCTCGGGGTGCCGACCCCGCCCGCGCCTGGTGGTCACATGACCCCGCAGCAGGCCGCCGACCTGGCGGGGGAGATCTCGGCCATGGTCACCGACTGGGTGGCGCGGACCGGGCGGGGCGCTCGGGCGCTGAACCGTCTGGTCCTGCGCTCGCTCAAGCAGGCCTACTACGACCCGCGCAACCTCGGTCACGCCGGGCTGGCCTCCCCGCGCTACTGCCACTTCACCTCGCCGATCCGGCGCTATCCGGATCTGATCTGCCACCGGGGCCTGCTGGCGGCGATCGCCGGCGAGCCGGCGCCGGACGGCTCGTTTGTGGCCGGCGCCGGGCCGTGGGCCTCGACCCGTGAGCGCGAGGCGATGGTCATCGAACGCGACGCCGACGACATCGCCCGCTGCTTCCTGCTCGAGCGGACGCTGTATGAGAGCGGCGACCGGCGCACGGTCTTCACCGGGGAGGTGGTCGGGCTGATCGGCGCCGGCGCGTTCCTGGTCTTCGGGGAGGGCCAGCAGTTCGAGGGCATGCTGCCGGTGCGCCGGCTGAGTGGGGACTGGTATGAGCTCAACGAGGAGGGGACGGTCCTCGTTGGGACCCGCAACGGCGGAGCGATCCGGCTCGGGGACGAGCTCGAGGTCCGAGTGGGACGGATCGACGCGGCGCGGGGTAGGGTGGACCTCGGGCTCGCCGACGTGGGCGAGGATGATCAGCCGGGGTGGAGGTGAGGTAGATGGCCAAGGGACGCAAACGTAAGGCCTCCGCCGGTGATGTCGCCACCAACCGGCAGGCCTCCTATCGCTACAACCTGATCGAGCGCTTTGAGTGCGGCATGGTCCTCACCGGGACCGAGGTCAAGTCCCTGCGCGACGGCAAGGCCCAGCTCAGAGAGGCCTACGCCATGGTCCGTGACGGCGAGGTATGGCTGATGGGCGCCCACATCCCGCCCTACGGACCGGCATCACGAGAGAACCACGAGCCTGAACGGCCGCGCAAGCTGCTGCTCCACAGATCGCAGATCGAGGAGATCGCCGCCCGCACCAGAGAGCGGGGGCTGACCCTGGTTCCCACCCGGATGTACTTCGCCGGAGCACGGTCGCGGGCCAAGGTCGAGATCGCGCTGGCCAAGGGTAAGGATCTCTACGACAAGCGCCAGAGCATCCGGACGCGCGATATGGCCCGCGACGTCCAGCGCGAGTTGCGCGAGGTCGGCCGATAGGGCTCGAGCCGGACGCCCTGATTGGCCGGCCCCGGGGGCAACCGGGTGGGGGAGTGCGTGCGCGGGGTCACGAAAGGGTATGTTCGCGCCATGTCAATCGGATCAGCCATCGCTCTCATCGCCGTCGGCGCCATTCTCAAGTTCGCCGTTACCGCGCACATCAGTGGCTTCAACGTCCAGACGGCCGGGACCGTGCTGCTGGTAGTCGGGATCGTCGGGCTGGTGCTGGCGCTCGTGTACACCTTCTGGTACGCCGACCGCACCCGTCAGACCGTCGTCCGCGACGAGCGCGATCCGCGGTACTGATCCTGCGCTGACGGACGGACTCGCGCCGGCGTCGACGCACTGCGGGTGAGAGGACCTCAGCCGAGCGTGCGCTGCAGGTGGGTGGCGTCCATGCCGACGACCAACAGTGCGATCAGGCCCAGATAGACCGCGGCGATCAGCCAGCGGTCGCGCGGGCGGACGCGGTAGTAGGCGGCCTGCTCGAGGCTGCGGGTGCGGCGCAGCTTCCAGCGCCGGTAGGTCTCAAAGCCGGCGAAGAGCACGATGATGAAGATCACCGGGTTGGGGAAGACGAGCGCGAGCACGACCATCGCTGCGAAGCCGACCCCCCACATCCAGGGGGCCATCGCCGCCATCGCACGGCCGCCGTCGAGCGGTAGGACCGGCAGCAGGTTGAACAGGTTCAGGAACAGCCCGGTGAACGCCAGGGCCCGCCAGTAATCATCACCGGTGATCTGCGAGATGATCAGGCAGAGCCCGGCGCCGGCGCTGCCGAGAATCGGCCCGGCGAGTCCGACCCGGGCCTCGGCGGTCGCGTTCTCGCCCAGCGACCGAGCGCTGATCACGGCGCCGAGGAAGGGAATGAACATCGGCAGGCTGGCGCGGATGCCCTCGCGGCGCAGGGCGATCACGTGCCCCATCTCGTGCACGAGCAGCAGCACGACGAAACCGACCGCGAACCAGACTCCCCAGATCGTCGTGTAGGCGGCGATCGAGACGAGCATCGAGCCCGCGCTGGCCAGCAGCTTGATTTTGGGCAACAGCAGCAACAGCGCCTTGAGCTTGGAGAGCAGTGCGATGATCGCGGCGCCGATCGGGACCACCCGGCGCTTGAACCAGGACTGCGGACGATCCGGCTCAGGCTCGCCTGACCGGCTCGTGTGATCCTGCCCCGCGGCCAACGGGCCGTACTCCGCGTGAGCGAGGGCGTCCTGGCGGACCCACGGGCTCGCCGCGTAGGGCGCGTCGTCGGGCTGATCGCCGGGGTGGGGCGCAGGAAGGGGGGTGAACGGTTCCATCGGTTGCTTCTGACGATTGTCGCAGGCGCCGGCCGCGGTTCTCGACGGTTCTTACGCAGCGCTTCAGATGGCCTGCCGGGCGCCAGCGCTCCTATACTTACGCGTGTAGGACATCCCCGGGGACGACAGGCTTCGACGTGGTCGGTTCGTGGGGGTGGTTGCGAGTCGAGGTCCCGGGCGGCCTCGTAAAACTCCCGGGAAAAAAATAAGTGCGGACTCTCACGAGTTCGCGCTCGCCGCTTAGTCACTAAGCCGTGAGCGCTCCTGGCCTCTTAGCTCGCCTGCGGCGGAGTAGCCGGGATCAACTAGCAGGCTTGCTCGGGGAGGCCCGCTTCGGCCAAACCGGGGACATCTTTTCGAAGCTGGTCTTTCGCAACCCCGCCGGCGAGGCGAGCGGAAGATGAGATCAGAGCGCCGGATACGCTCGTAGACGCCACCTTTCATGCGACTGCGGACGCGGGTTCAATTCCCGCCGTCTCCACTGGTAGCAGCGGGTGCGAAAGTCTCGGACTTTCGCCCCGCTGCAGGTGTTTCGCAGGGCGAAGCTTCGCGGCGTTCGCACGAAGTAACGTCGCGATGTGCGGAGTTCGGGGAGCAGTTCGGCGGCAAGTCGCCTGCAGACATGGCCCGAATGGGTCTGACAAGATTGGTGCGTGAGCGGTTCGGTAAAGCCCCGGTCGGGGGTCGTCGCCGGACGGTCTGCAGTCGGGTTGCTGATCGCCGCGGCGCTGCTGCTCGTCGGCTGCGGCGCGCAGTCTCCGTCCGTCCCCAAGCCAATGTCGGTCCAGGAGCTGGCGTCGGTCTTCACACCATCGAGCCCTGGGCGCTACAGGTCTGTCCTGACTGCCACCGGCCATGGGACGCGCCGCTTCACGGGCGTCTCGCTACCTCATCAGCTTTCGGTGGAGATCAGCTGCAGGGGTGCCCGCTCGGTTCAGGCTCAGATCGCCGGCAGGGATTGGGTGGAGGTGTTCTGTGCTGCCGGCCAGATCGGCGGCAGCACAAAGACATTCCGGCGGCCGTCGAGCCTGACAATCGTCGCGACCCCGAACGCGCGGTGGTCGCTGCTGGTCGAGGCCCGTCAGGGCTGATCAACCGCTGCCCGCGGTGACTGCGCGGGCATCGGCGAATCGTCTCACGCGACTGCGAGGTGCTCGCCCAGGAAGGCCAGCGCCGCGTGCTGCTGGCTGGCAAAGAACGCACCATCGTGGCATCCGGGACCGATCTCGATGAGCGCCGATCCCGTAGCGTGCGCGCCAGACCGGCGGATAGCAGCGCAGCAGGCGCCGAGCGCGGCGAGCAGCCTGGTGGGGATCCTCGCTCACGCGAGCTCCGGATTCGTGCGCAGGCGCTGCAGCCCGATGTCGGCGACGGTGCGCTGAGCGTCGAGGTGCGCCTGCAGGGCCGCCGCTCCGCCGGCGGTCAGCCGGTAGGGCTTGCGCCGGTCCTGGCTGGCGACCGGCTCGATCAGGCCCTGGCGCTCGAGCCGGGCCAGGGCCTCATACAGCGTCCCGGGCGCGATCCGGACCCCGGCGAAGGCCTCGATGTCCTTGGTCAGCGCATATCCGTGCTTGGTGCCGTCGGCGAGGCTGGAGAGGATGAGCGTCGCCGGCCCGGCGTAACGGCCAGAGGTGGCCAGGGTCCCGCTGGCGCCTGAACGGCGGCTCTCGGCGTCCTGATTCGATGTCACGCCCCGCAGTCTATATCGGCTCACGATGTATCGTGAACCGATGATCGGCCCCTTCAGGCGGGCGAGCGCAGTCGGACCGCCGATCGCGTCGGCCGTGCGACGATGCCGCATGGCTCACATCAGCGTGTCCCAGCTGGCGTATGCGCATCCTGGCGGGGACCTCCTGTTTTCCGATGTCGGCTTTCGGATCGCGCCGGGACAGCACGTCGGCCTGATCGGGGCCAACGGGGTCGGCAAGAGCACGCTGCTGAAGATCCTCGCCGGGGTGCTCGCGGCCGACGAGGGCGACGCGGTCACTGGCGGCCGTGTCGCCTACATGCCGCAGGACGTCGGGGTGGGGGGTGAGGCGCGCACCGTCCGCCAGCTGCTGCTGGCGCTTGCGCCGCGAGGACTCCGCCATGCCGGAGAGCGCGTGGCCGCCCATGAGGCTCAGCTGGACGCCGGCGACGATGCGGCGGGAATCGCGCTGGGGTCGGCGATCGCCGACTGGGGCGCGCTCGGCGGCTACGAACTCGAGGGACGCTGGGACGCGGCCTGCCGGCGAATCGTTCGCGCTGCGCTGAGCGAGCTCGAGGACCGGCCGGCCATATCGCTGTCCGGGGGCGAGCGCAAGCGGCTCGTGCTCGACGTGTTGTTCGCCTCGGACGCCGAGGTGCTGCTCCTGGACGAGCCAGACAACTTCCTCGACGTGCCGGCCAAGCTCGCCCTCGAGTCCCAGATCCGGGCGGCCAAGCAGACCGTGCTGATGATCTCTCACGACCGCGAGGTCCTCGCCAGGGCCGTCGACGCGATCATCACCCTGGAGGGCAGTGGGGCCTGGCGCCACGGCGGCAGCTATGCCGGCTATCCGCAGGCTCGGGAGGAGCGCCAGCGACGCCTGGGTGACGCGGTCAAGCGCTGGCGGGAGGAGGAGCGCCGGCTGCACCAGCTGATGAAGACCTTCAAGGAGCGGGCGCGCTACTCCAGCGACTGGGCCAAGAAGGCCGATGCGGCGGAGACCCGCTGGCGGCGCTTCCGAGATCCGGGACCCCCGCCGGCTCCCGTGACCGATACCGCGATCACCGTGCGCATCCGCGGCGGCGATTCGGCGCGCCGGGTGCTGGACCTGCGCGGAGTCGGCATTGAGGGGCTCGTGCGTCCGTTCAGTGACGAGGTCCACTTCGGCGAGCGGCTCGGCGTGATCGGACCCAACGGGTCGGGCAAGAGCGCGCTGATGAATGTACTCGCCCAGACGCGGGCGCCGGACGCCGGCGAGCTGGTGGTCGGGCCGCGGGTCTCGACCGGATTCTTCACGCAGCTGCAGGCCCGGGCCGATTTCGCCGGACGCACGGTGCTCGACATCCCGCTCGCGCACACGGGAAACCTTCAAGCCGCGATGGCGGCGCTGGCGCGCTACGGACTGGCCGACGCCGCCCGGCGACCGCATGGGGTGCTCAGCGGTGGGGAGAAGGCGCGGCTGGAGATCCTCGTCCTCGAGCTCGAGGGCCACAACCTGCTGCTGCTCGACGAGCCGACCGACAACCTGGACATCGATTCATCTGAGGCGCTGGAGTCTGCACTGGACCGCTTCGAGGGAACCGTGCTCGCCGTCTCGCACGATCGCGCCTTCCTGCGCCGCATGGACCGCTACCTGATGGTCCAGTACGACGGATCGGTGCTGGCCCTCCCGGCGTACGACGTTGCGCTCGATGCGCTGCTCGATCCCGGGCGCGCCGCGACCGTGCGCCTGGCCAAGGCGCTCTGACTCCCGGTAGGGCACTGGGAGTCGCCCGATCGCAGGAGGCTCGCGATCAGCGGCCGCTGCGCTCTGACATCCCGGACGTGGCGGAGGGCCGCCAGCCCGGACCGCGGAACATGATGCTGACCCGATCGCGCCAGCTGTGAGCCCGACGCAGGTCACGCCAGATCGCCACGTACTCATGGAAGTTGACCCGCACGGGATTGAACGTTCCGATGTTCGTTGTCAACCCGTAGCGGACCCGCTCGCTCTCGGGCTCGAAGCTTCCGAAGATCCGGTCCCAGATGATCAGCTCGCCGCCATAGTTGCGGTCCAGATACTGCTGGTTGGCGCCGTGATGGACGCGGTGGTGGCTGGGCGTGTTGAACACCGCCTCATACCAGCGGGGCAGTCGCGTGATTCGCTCGGTGTGGATCCAGAACTGGTAGATCAGATTCCAGCTCTGGGCCAGCAGCACGGTCCACACCGGAAACCCCACCAGCGGCATCCACATCCAGAACGGGAAGGTGCTGATCGAGATCCAGGGCTGGCGCAGCGCGGTCGACAGGTTGTAGTGCTCGGAGGAGTGGTGGACCACGTGTGTGGCCCAGAAAACACGGCATACGTGGTGAAGCCGGTGATACCAGTAGTAGGAGACGTCGTCGGCGACGAACAGCAGCGGCCAGAACCACCAGTTGCCGGGATGCAGCCGCAGCGGGCTGAGCTCGTACAGCGCGGCGTAGCCGGCGACGATCGCGACCTTGAGGGCCAGATCGATGATGACGCGGCCCAGGCCCATGGTCAGGCTGGTGCGCGTGTCACGCGACTCGTAGCCGACCAGCCCCCCGATCTGCTCCTCCCCGGCGTGCGCGAAGGACACGAACTCGACCACGACCAGCCCGAAGAAGAAGGGGATCGCGTAGATGAGGATAGGGACCATGATCTGACTCGGGTCGCCCGGCTACCGACGGCTAACTGGTATAACCAGTCGGACTAACTGGTTATACCAGTTATGCTGGCTGGCGTGGCCCGCTGCTCGATCTCCGGCTGACGCGTGTCGAGCCGCCGCGTATCTGATGCTGTGCACACGCACCTGCGTGACGCGATCCTGTCCGGCGAGTTTGTCCCCGGTGATGCTGTCCCCTCCGAGCGGGAGTTGAGCGAACGGCTGGCGGTCAACCGCCATGCGGTGCGCGAGGCGATCAAGCGCCTGCAGCAGGCGCGGCTGGTCGCGGTCAGCCACGGTGGCCCGACTCGGGTGCTGGACTGGCGCACGACCGGTGGTCTGGATCTGATCGTCGACCTCGTCCGTGATCACAGCGAGCGGATCGACGCGGGCCTGATGGCCGCGATCACCGAGATGCGGGCCTGCATCGGGATCGACGCGGCGCGGCGCTGTGCTGAGC
>JALYTU010000429.1 GCA_030854125.1 Actinomycetota bacterium
CGAACAGCGGTACGTACGTGGCAGCCCGGGCTGCGGCCTCCCGACGCAGCCTCTAGGCGGTTCAGGGCTTCGGTGTAGCCGACGAACATGGCCTCGAACGTCACGATGTTCTGGTCGTACGGCTTCACCTCCTGGCCAAGTCTAGGTGTTGCTCCAGTCGTCGCTTGCTGTCGCGCCGAACGGGTGGCCTTGAGCGTCGCCCGGCACCCCCGCTCCCCTTCCGTGATTCCGAGGGTGGGTGCGGCGGCCGGCGCGATGGCTTTTGTGTCGCGTCGGACCTGCTGACCACGATCCCCGTTGGCGACAATTAACGGCTCGTCGTCAATCTGGGTGGGTCATGCGATGAGCGGACCGGCGTTGAGCTTGCCGACGATCAGGTAGATCATCGTGATGAAGTTGCGGTTGGTGCGGTACCCGCGGGCGCGGCGTTTGGCGGCCTGGATTAGTGAGTTGAGGCCTTCGAGCAGCCCGTTGGAGACGCGGCTGTGATGCCATCGGGTCACCCCGAGCCAGTGATCCTCGAGCATCCTGGCGAACTTCTGAAGCGCTTCCAGACCGCTTGAGTCGACCTCGGTGATCCAGCGGCGTAGGTACTCCTCGGCGGTGTCGGGATCGTCGAGCTCGTAGAAGCTGTCGAACTGCTGGGAGAGCGTGTACGCGCGCACCGTCTCCAGCGGCTGGGCGAGCAGCTCATCCAGAAGATCGCGCTGACGGTCGGTCAGGTTCTTGGGTCGCTTGAGCCACATGTACCGCGTGTTGGCCAGCAGCCCGCGGTGGTGCTTTGACTCCTCGCGACGGACCTCGTCAACGGCCTTGGAGAGATGCGAGCGGACGTGGTAGCGATCAAACGTGATCTCCGCCTTGGGGAGATGCGTGAGGGTGCCCTTCAAAAACGCCTCGCTCATGTCCTGACACACCTCCTTGACCCGGCCGGGATCGCCGCCGTGCGTCTCGGGGAACAGCGAGAACGCCTGCACCGTCTCATGATCGCGGCCGTCGACGACGAACACGCCCCGACGCTCGTCCAGATCGGCGAACACCGACACGTACTCGTGCCCTCGCCGGCTGGAGGTCTCATCGATCCCGACCCGCTGGACCCCCTCGAGATCCTGCGCCTCGACCGCCCGATCGACGTAGTGATGCACGATCCGCCAGATCCGCTTGTCGTACTCGCCGACCAGCCCAGCGACCGCCTTGACCGGCATCTCCTTGATCAGCGCCTCGAACAGCAGCGTGAACCCCGAGCGCTCCCGCGCCCACGGCAACGCGACCTGGCGCACCTTATGCTCAGGGCACTCCACGCGCGGCACCCGCGCGGTCAGGTACGCCCGATGCTCAAAGAAGTCCAGATGCCGCCACGTCTTCTCCTCGGTGTCATACGCCTTCAGCCCCGCGACGTCGCACTCCGGGCATGAGAACGTCGCACCCTTGGGAAAGTCGACCCGCAGATCCAGCCGCTTGCTCTCAGCGTCGAACTCCACGCTCGTGACCTGCCACGGATCGCTCAACCCGAGCGCCGCCTGGAACAGAAGAAGATCCTGAGCTTGCATCCGACAGCCTCCGTCATCGAGCAACAGAGGCCGTCAGACAATCAGCCGCCCCGGACAGCCACCCACCCAGATTGACGACGAGCCGTTAAAGATCGAATTCGGCGACCGGATCCCCGACACTGCAATCTGACTGTCGCTACTTGACACAACGGGAGTAACTGTTACCATCAAATAGTCAGCTTACACGGAAGAACTGACACTTTCCCCCGAGCAGCTGCAGCTCGCGCTCGATGGACAGATCGACAGTGTGTACGCCTACAGCTTCATCCTGACCGACAACCCGCACCAGCACACCTGCTGGATCGAGCATCACCACCGCCACCGCGCGCAGATCGAGGAACGCTTGAAGGACACCAAGACCGGCCAGGCCCTGCGGCATCTCCCCTCCGGCGACATCAACGCCAACCGCGTGTGGCTCACCAGCGCGATGCTCGCCCTGAACCTCACCGCCTGGTGCTGCGACCTCTCCCCGGCCGCCGCCGCCAGCCGACAGGCCACCAACCAGCGCACGCCGCTGCGCCGTCACGCGAACACCCTCAGGCGGATCCTGTTCAACATCCCCGCCCAGATCATCCACACCGGCCGGCGGCTGATCCTCCGCCTACCGCTCGGCCACCCACACGCCGACACCCTCCAGGCCACGCTCGACGCCGTCTGGGCGCTCCCACCGCCCTGACCCGCTGGGCCAGACTCGCTCACCACCACACGCACCGCCGCGCCCCGCGCCCCGGGCCCGTCAGCGACCCGCGCCCGAGCGCCTACAAACGTCCACGCCGCCCACCAGCACCTCGACCACGATCGAATCTGTCACTCACATCACCAACACGATCCGAGTCAAGCGCCACCATCAATGCGCCAGATTCCGGGGCTAGCCGCAGACGCGCTACTCACTGAAGTAGGTCTGATCGGGTGCTGATGCTGTCCGGAGCGACCGACGACCTGGCCAAGCGCAAACTGCTGCCCGGCCTGTTTCACCTCGCCGTGGCGGGCATGATGCCCGAGCGCTACTGGATCGTCGGCTCCGGTTGCCCCGACGGCGCCATGGACGCCGAGGATTTCGTGCGCATGTGCGCGACGCGCTGAGCGAGTTCGAACGTCAGGAGCCCACCGAGGAGAACTGGACGCCGTTCGCCGACAGCCTGTCCTACGCGCCCGCATCCGCCGAGCAGCCGGACGCGCTCGTGCAAGCGGTGGCCCGGGCCGAGCAGGACCTGGGCGGCGAGCTGCGGAGACTGGTCTATCTGGCTGTGCCGCCCGCCGCCTTCGCGCCGATGGTGTAGATGCTCGGCGCCACGGGACTCAACGATCGAGCGCGGTTGATCGTGGAGAAGCCATTCGGGCACGACCTGGCCTCGGCGCGCGCGCTCAACCAGACGTTGCACGCCGTGCTCGAGGAGTCCCAGATCTTTCGCATCGACCACTTCCGGGGCAAGGAGGCCGTCCAGAACATCCTCGCGTTCCGCTTCGCCGACGGCCTGTTCGAACCGGTCTGGAACCGGAGGCACGTTGACTACGTCCAGATCGACGTGCCTGAGCAGCTGACGATCGAGGGCCGCGCCGGATTCTTTGAGCAGACCGGCACGTTCCGCGACATGGTCGTAACCCACCTGTTGCACGTGCTCGGGTTCGTCGCCATGGAACGCCGAAGCGGCTCGCCGCCCAGTCACTGCGCGACGCGACCGGAAAGGTGTTCGAAGCGATCAAGCCCCTGGACCCGGCTCGCGCGATCTTCGGCCAGTAGGACGGCTACCGATGCGAGTCCGGCGTGGCGGCTGACTCGACGGTCGAGACGTTGGCCGCGGTCGAGGTGATGATCGACAGCGGGCGCTGGGCCGGGGTGCCGTTTCAGCTGCGCACCGGTAAGGCTCTGGCCGAGAGCCGCCACACCGTCACCCTTGGTTTCAAGGAACCCGCCCGGCGGATGTTCAAGCTCCCCGACGATGCCTCCGCGGCGGCGCGCCCAAACGAGATCTCATTCGAGCTATCCGAGCCGGGGGCGATCTCGATCGACTTCTTTGGGTTCTCCGGGCATCGATGTGGTCAGAGTGAGGTCCGGGTTGTGGTCGTGAGCAGGGCTTTGGCATAGCGAAGGCAGCGGTGTAACGTGCGCACACGCCGGAGCGT
>JALYTU010000430.1 GCA_030854125.1 Actinomycetota bacterium
ATTAGCCAGCCACGGATGGGCTGGGAATAAGCTGGATCGCGCAGTCCCGCGTCGCTTCAACCCTCGGTGGCGTTTCGTTTTAACGCCACTCTGACCCTCGGTGGCGTTTCTTTTTGCGGCGCTGTTTGCCCGGGGGCCTGCATCGCCGATGACTGAGCGCCGACGACCTCGACCCTGCCACAACGCGTCCAGGGTGCTCTCATTCGGCGGATGTGGGTGCCGCCGAACCAGACATCCATCTAGCTCGAGCAGATCCTGCCAGCCGCCCACCACGGCGAGCAGACGCTCGTCTCGGGGACTCAGACACTGCCGTTGGGGCTGGGCACGGCCTGGGGCTGCTTGGGGAGCAGGCGGTGGCCGTCGACGACGGCGGCGGCGAGGTCGATCAGCTTGCGGTTGGCCACGCGTGAGCGATCGCGCAGCATCTCAAACGCGCTGTTCTCGTCGATGTCGTGGCGTTCCATCAGGATGCCCTTGGCTCGCTCGGTCAGCGCCCGGCGCCCGAATGCGCCCTCCAGCTCGTGAAATTCAGCGAAGCGCCGCAGCACGATGTCGATCGAGCTCTGCCAGTCCTCGACATCGTCATCTGAGATGTGAGCGAACACTCCCCGCTTAGAGGCCTCTCTGACAAACGCGGGATCGGGCGCATGCAGCAAAGCGATCACGGGGCAGGCGGCCTCGCGGACGATCTTGTCGATCAGCTCGAGCGCGTGCTCAGAGCTTGCTCCGAGTCCTACGAGCGCGACATCGGGTCGCTCCCGGGCGGTCACCGGCCCGACGTCGTTGACGTCGATCTCGCGCGCGATCACCTCATGGCCGAGTAAGGCCACGATCGGGACAACGAGCGCCAGGCGATCCGTGCGCTCGTTGGTGATCAGCACGCGGAGATGCTCAGTGCTGCGGTCGGTCATGAGCAGCCACTCCTCCTAGGCCCGTGGCTGGCTGATTTGGGAGCAGCCGCCCGGCATGCTCGCTGCTAAGCGGGCGTCGTCGGATCCGTCGCAGCAGATTAGGATCACGTCATCGCTCCCTCTTCACTCTCGCTTTACGAGACGCTTGTATCGAAACGATCGTAGCGTAACGTCCAGGGAGCAGTGACAACCCGGCCATGAACCCCCAGCCTCAATCCGGCGGCGGACGCCCCCGGGACGTCCGCATCGACCACCGCGTCCTGGCCGCCGCGCGGCTGCTGCTCGCCGAACGCGGCCTGCGCGCGATGAGCCTAGACGCCGTCGCCGAGCTCGCGGGCGTGTCACGCAGCGCGATCTACCGCCGCTGGGCCTCCAGCGACGAGCTCGCCCTCGATGCCATCGACGACGCCCTCGGCCAGCTCCCGGGACCCGACCCCTCCATCCCCCCCGACGCCTTCTGGACCGAGTTCCGCGACGGCCTACGGGTCGCTGCCGCCGGGCTCGCTCACCCGATCGAGCACGACGCCATCCAACTGTGGCTCGGCCGGCTGACCCACCAGCCCAAGCTTCACCGCCGCTACTGGGAACGCCGGATCCAGCCTCGCCGTCAACGGGCCATCAACAGCCTTCGCCTGGCGGCCGCCCAAGGACAAGTCACCGACGCCACCGACGCCGATCTGCTCGTCGACATGCTCGCCGGACTGCTGCTGTACCGCTACTTCCTGACCCCCCACGAGCTCCGCACCCATGAGACCGACGAACAATGGCTGGACCGGATCGTCGACCTCGCCGAACGACTCCTCG
This sequence comes from Actinomycetota bacterium, assembly GCA_030854125.1. GTDB lineage: Bacteria > Actinomycetota > Thermoleophilia > Solirubrobacterales > Solirubrobacteraceae > Palsa-465. The sequence goes on from JALYTU010000430.1 coordinate 1,716, forward strand.
CCCCCTCGGTGCCAGACAACCACGCGTCGACAAGCCCACCGACGTCCCAATGACAGCAATCTGCGTCTCGATCACGTTTTCGGCAGAAACGTGATCGTATTCGGCGCTACAGGCTGGAGGATCCTCCGGGCGGCTCGCACCACGCCGCCCGGCCCCACCACAGGGAACGGGATCCGAGCAGGGGTTGGCTAGGCGGCGACCTCCTCGGGCTGGGACGCGTCAGTGGCGCGGAGCGGCTGGTCGGTCATCGCGGCCCAGAGGAACCCGACGAGCTCGCGGGCGACCGCGACGTTCGCGACCGTCGTGCGTTTCCCGTGCTCGGCGAGGTGCCGGTGTCGATGATGCAGCCTGACCTGCGCCTGCCACGCGCGTTCGTCCGGCGGCGGACCGGACGCTGGGCGGCGCGGGGCATGTCGGTAGTGCCAGGCTGCCTCGATCAGCAGTCGGCGGGCGTGACGGTTCCCCGACAGGGTGATGTGCCCGCGGTGCTGCTGCGGGCCGGAGGAGTACTCCGACGGGGTGATCCCCAGCCAGGACGCCAGCTCGCGCGGATGCCCAAAGCGGGCGAAGTCGCCGATCTCGGCGATCAACCCGAGCGCGGTGAGCGTCGAGATCCCGCGAAACCGAGTCAGGACCTGCACCTGGCCGGCCCACCGCTCACCGCCCGCGATCTCGGCCAGGCGAGCGTCGAGCGTGTCGAGTTGACGCTCAATCCCGTCGAGGTGGACCAACAACTGCTCGAGCGCCTCGTGCGCGAGCGGGTCGTCGAGACGCTGCCGCGCGAGCCAGCGACGGTGAATCTGCGTCCACGCTGTCTTGCCCTCGCGGAAGATCCGACCGTGACGCAGCAGCTGCTTGAGCACCCGGTTCCGGGCCGCCATCCGCGCCAAGCGCACGTCATCCCGCGCGCGCAGCAGATCCCGCAGCCCCTCCAGCTCCGCGGTCGGCGGGTGCACGAACCGCAACAACCCGGCGCGATACAGCAAGACGAGCTTCTTCGCGTCCCGACGATCAGTCTTGACCCGATCACCAGACGCGCGCGGGATCAGCGACGGCGCGACCACATCGCACGCCACCCCGATCTGCGTCAGCAGGCGCCACAGCGCGAACCCGCCGGGCCCCGCCTCATAGCAGACCGACAGTCCCGCGGGCCCGCCCTGCTTCTCGATGAACCGCCGGATCGCCTTCTCGGTCGTCTCGATCCGGCAGACCTCCGGCTTGCCGCCATCGCGCGGCAGGATGCCAGCGACGATCGAGAACTTGTGCTGATCGACAGCGACCCACCGGCGCACTTGGCCCGGGTGCAGGCAAGGGGTAACGTCAGGCATGGCTGATCCTCCACGGTCATATGCGGCTCTGGCCCTGCGGGCCCTCAACACTCCGCATTGTCAACCCGCGAAAGATGCGACGCACGAGGATCAGCCTCATGCGTCCATGCTGACTAAGCTCGGGCTCACGGGCACCAAGGGCAGAATCGGCGTCGAGGGCGACCCCGGAAGCAAACCATTTTCATCCGCTCGCGACCGGCCCACAGGCCAGCACAACTAAGCACGGATCGCCGCTGAGTAGCGCGTCGAGGATCTCCTCCTCGCCAACCTGCGCGTCGATCGCACGCCGGACCGCTGTGCTCAGCTCATGCCACGCGTGGGCGTCGGCGGTGCTTCGAAGCGTCAGGTCACCGTAGAAGACCTGGTCGCCGGCACCGACGATCCGGCGGTGTTGGCCGAGCTCCGAAAAGAAATTGGACCCCAATTGGACCCCGCAGGGTCATTCTCTACGCGAGTCGCAAGCCCTAAAGGCCCCGGGTACCAGGATCTTTTGATGTATCGGGGAGACAGGATTTGAACCTGCGACCGCCCGGCCCCCAGCCGGGTGCTGCGCCGGATTGTCCTGCCGCCGCGACGGACGTCATCGGCGCGCCCCTAAGCAAAAACGGTGGAG
>JALYTU010000431.1 GCA_030854125.1 Actinomycetota bacterium
CTTGAGCAGCGCCGACAAGGTCTCATGGTGCCTGATTGACCGGATTGACCCGGCCGGTCGCCGGCCTCTGGTGCCGACGAGTGCGCGCCGGTAGGAGTGATCCCATCATCGGCAGTTGCCGGCATTGGCGGCGTGGCTAGCCCCGGCGAGTCCTTGCCGCTGCGAGCAGGTAGACCATCGCGATCAGCAGCGCTGGTGCCAACGTGAGGCTCGGAATCACGTCCCCGTGACCGATTCCGGAGGCGGCGATCGCGACAACCATCGTCGCCGCGAGCAGGCCGGCGGCCGGGACCACCCAGCGGCGCAGCACGAGCAGCACGCCGCCAATCATCTCCAGTGCCCCGGCGAGGATCTCCAGCGCCGACGGCCACGGCAGTCCGAAGCTGCGAAACGCGTGGAGCTCCCAGTGGTGAAAGACGAACTTAACCAAACCTGCGAACACAAAGATGACGCCGCTGATGGCCGCGACCCGCGCGGCAGGCCGATACCTGCCGATCGCCGAATCAGGATTGACGATCAGTCGCTGAGTGAGGGTGAGCGCCATGATCGCGCGCGCAGCAGTGCGCTTGCTATCCCGCGGGCAGCCGCTCGTCGAAGCGGGGCAGCCCATCGTCGCGGATCTCCTCCCACGGGGCCGCATAGGCGACGAACTGGTGGGCCATCGGCCGTACGATCGGATCGCCGTCGATGGCTGCCATCCGCACGATTACCACGTCGCCGCTCGCAGGGTCGCGACCGAACAGATGGGAGCCGCAGATCCCGCAAAAGGACTTCGCAAGCCCTCCCGGCGGTGTCCAGTCGCGTAGCTCCGCCTCGCCACTGGTGATCGTGAGCGACTCGGCGGCGACCCTCGCCGAAGCCTGAACGGCGGTGCCGGTCCGCTTCTGACAGCGGGTGCAGTGGCAATAGGCGGCGCCGATTAGCGGCGCGGAGAGCTCAAAGCGGATGGTCCCACAACCGCAGCTGCCGGTGAGGATGGCGGTCGAGATCTAAGAGATCCTACCGGCGGCGGGCGGTCATCCGGCGCTGATCAACAGCGCGAGGTAGCCGTCGGCGATCTCGTCGGCACCGAAGCGGCCCCGGGGGCGGTACCACTGCGCGGTGTGGTTGACCATCCCCAGCAGGGCGAGGTGCGCGAGGCGGGGATCTGCGCCGACCGGTCCGTGGGCGCCGGCCTCCTCGAGCGCGTGCTCCATGAGACGATCGAACGCCTTGCGACTCTCGCGCACGCCGCGCCACTGGGCTCCGGACTCGATCGTGTGGCGCTCCTGCTGGAAGACGAGCATGTGGTCACGGTGCTCGATCACGTTGGCGACCCACAGGCGCACCAGCGCACGCAGGTGCTCCGTCGGCGAGGCATCATCGACGACGATCTCACGGGCGCGCGCGAGCAGCGGCTCCATCAGCTGATCGCAGATGCTGATCAGTAGCTGCTCCTTGGAGCCGAAGTAGTGATACACGGCGCCGGTGGCCAGCCCCATCGAGCGCGCGAGGTCCTGCATCGTCGTCTGGTCATAGCCCCGAGTCGCAAACACCTTGGCCGCCGCGAACACCATCTCCCGGCGACGCCGGTCATAGCGGACGCGCAGAGCGGGACGTGTCGGCCGGGGAGCCATAGCGTAAATGCTAACTACTTCGAATCCCCTTGTTCGAACCTCCATTCGAAATCCGAAGCGACATTCGGTATATTGCGGCGATGCAGTTCGCGCTCGATGACGACACCCAGATGCTGCAGCGCACGGTGCGCGATTTCGCCCGGGCCGAAGTTGGCCCCGTGGCCGGCGAGCTGGACCGGACCAAGGCATTCCCCTATGACCTGGTCTCCAAGATGGCCGGGCTGGGCTGGATGGGGATCCCGTTCCCGGAGTCCGTTGGCGGCGCCGGCGGCACGACGCTGCAGTATGCGATCGCCGTCGAGGAGCTCACCCGGGTCGACTCGAGCGTCGCCATCACGCTCTGTGCCCACACCTCGCTGGGAACCCAGCCGATCTATCTGTTCGGCTCCGACACGCAGAAGCAGGACTGGCTGCCGCGGCTGTGTTCCGGTGAGATCCTCGGCGCGTTCGGGCTTACCGAGCCCGAGGCCGGGTCCGATGCGGGGAACGTCAAGACCCGCGCGGTTCTGCGCGACGGCCATTGGGTGATCAATGGTGCCAAGCAGTTCATCACCAACGCCGGGACCGACATATCGGGTGTGGTCAGCCTGACCGCGACGACGGGCGGCGCCGCGGGTGACGGCGACGGTCATGAGATCTCCAACCTCCTGGTCGCCAACGGCACCCCCGGCTACGAGCAAGGCGAGCCCTACCGCAAGATGGGCTGGAATGCGTCGGACACGCGACCGCTGACCTTCACCGACTGCACGGTCCCCGAGGAGAGTCTGCTCGGCCGGCGCGGCGAGGGCTTCAAGCAGTTCCTTCACGTCCTGGACATCGGCCGGATCGGGGTCGCCGCGATGGGCGTCGGCCTCGCGCAGGGCGCGCTTGACGAGGCGCTCGCCTACGCCAACGAGCGCCGAGCGTTCGGCCGCCCGATCGCCAAGTTCCAGACCATCCAGGCCAAGCTCGCCGATCTCTCGACCGAGATCGAGGCCGCTCGGCTGCTCACCTACAAGGCGGCGTGGCTAAAGGACGAGGGCAAGCCGTTCAGCCTGACCGCCGCCCAGGCCAAGCTCAAGACGGGCCGCCTGGCCGTGCGCGCGACCGAGGAGGCCGTGCAGATCCACGGCGGCTACGGCTACATCGAGGAGTATCCGGTGTGCCGCTTCTACCGCGACGCCAAGATCCTCACCATCGGCGAGGGAACCGACGAGGTCCAGCAGATGGTGATCGCGAGAGCGATCGGAGCCTGAGCGCTCGCGGGCGCCGGGCGAGGTCAGGCATGAGCGAGGCACCTCTCCCCTTTCCCACGGCCGCGCGGATTCGCGAGGTCGGGCCGCGTGACGGATTTCAGAACGAGCCCGAGGTGATCCCCACCGCGGTCAAGGTGGCGTTGATCGAGGCGCTGGCCCGCACCGGCCTTGAGCGACTGGAGATCACCAGCTTCGTGCGCTCGGACGTGATCCCCCAACTCGCGGACGCCGCCCAGGTGCTAACCGCGATCGACGTGCCTGACACGGTCATCCGCAGCGTCCTGGTCCCCAACGAGCGCGGGCTGGACAACGCCCTGGCGCTGCGCGAGCACTTTGACGAGATCAACGTGTTCATGTCGGCCTCCGAGAGCCACAACCGCCACAACGTCAACCGCTCGGTGGAGGAGTCGCTGACCGCGCTGGAACGCGTGCTGCCCCGCGCCCGCGCCGAGGGCCTGCATTGCGAGGCGGTGATCTCGGTCGCGTTCGGCTGTCCCTATGAGGGCCGCGTCGACCCCGAGCGCGTATTCGCGATCGCCGGCCGGCTTGGGGCCGCCGGCGCGCAGGAGATCGGCTTCGGGGACACCACCGGGATGGCCAACCCGCGGCAGGTGCGCGCGTTCTTCGCCGCCGCCGGCCAGACGCTGCCTGGCCTGGAGCTCACCGCTCACTTCCACAACACGCGCGGGCAGGGACTGGCCAACGTGTACGCCGCGCTGGAGGCGGGCGTGAGCTCATTTGAGTCGAGCTTCGGCGAGCTCGGTGGCTGTCCGGTGCCACCGGGAGCCACCGGCAACGTCG
>JALYTU010000021.1 GCA_030854125.1 Actinomycetota bacterium
ACGAAAGCCCGACGGGCATCGTCGTCGGGGCGGGGGATCGGATCAGTTCGAGAGTCCGGTCATGGCGCTATGACGGCATGGCACGATGTCGAAGCAGTCGAGCCGGAGTTTGCGCAGCGCGTCCAGGCGCTGTTCGACGCTCGCCGGCACAAGACGATTGCCACCTTGCGTGCCAACGGCTCGCCGCGGATCTCCGGGATCGAAGCGATCTTCAAGGACGGCGAACTTGTCTTTGGCTCGATGGCGAGCGCGCGCAAGGGCGCGGATCTGCGTCGGGATCCGCGTTTCGCGCTGCATAGCGCCACGATTGACCCGGTCGAGGGCTCTGAAGCGCAGTGGCCCGGCGAGGCGAAGATCTCCGGTCGGGCGATTGCGGCTGGACCGATCACCGAGGGACCGAACGGTGACCGCTTCCGCGCCGATATCGCCGAGGTCGTGCATACTCGCCTCAACGAGCAGGCCACGCTGCTCGTCGTCGAGTGGTGGACGCCTACCGACGGGCTGAGAAGGCTCGAGCGCAAGTGACTCAAGGTGGGGCTGGCCGGCGTCGGCTTACGCCGCGCGCGGAGCAGTGAGCTCTGCCGTTGGTTTGATTATCAGTTGGTGGGAGGCGATCGCAACAGCCCGGTGATGAGCAACCCAACCATGGGACGGGCGTCGTAGCGCGAGTCGCCATCGACACCGATGCAGAGGTTGCCGACGCCGCGCAGGAGCCGGTAGGCATCCAGGTCACGGCGGATCTCGCCGGCGGCGACAGCGGCATCGAGCAGCTCGGCGCACACAGGCATGAGGCGGTCGAGAAAGTAGGCGTGCAGCGTCTCGAAGCTCGCGTTGTCGGACTGCAGTGCGGCAGCGAGTCCGTGCTTGGTGATCAGAAAGTCAACGAAGAGATCGATCCATTGCGCCAGGGCGGCGTGTGGTGTGCCGCTGCTCGCCAGCAGGGCTGGTCCAGCTTCGGCGCACGCCTGCACCTGGTGGCGATAGACGGCGATGATCAGGTCTGCGCGCGTCGGGAAATGGCGGTAGATCGTGCCGATCCCGACGTCCGCCTTGGCCGCGATCTCACGTACGGGCGCCTCCACGCCCGAGGTGACGAACACAGCGGCGGCGGCGTCCAACAGCGCCTGCTCGTTGCGCTGGGCATCGGCCCGCTTACGCGGGGACGTTCCGCCGGTCTGCGCATCATCGTCGGACACAGTGTGGTCCTCCCGCCGTCCACCTTGCAAAGCGGAACAACGCTCCGTATTGTTTGCGGAGCAATGTTCCGCTTGTCATGGTGCCATAGCGGAGAACGAGCCAACGCGACGGCGTCGATAGTGCACCACGACGGAGGAACTGATCATGCCGGACACCAACGGACGGCGCTTCGGGATCATGACGGCCCCGCAACAGGTCAGCTACCGCGACGTTCTGCGGGTCTGGCGAGAGGCGGACGCGATCCCGGGGATCGAACACGCGTGGCTGTTTGACCACCTCATGCCGATCGGCGGTGACCCCAACGGACCGATCTTCGAGGGCTGGACCCTGCTCTCGGCCCTCGCTGCGCAAACCGAACGGCTGCGCCTCGGGCTGTTGGTGACCAGCAACCGCTTTCGACCGCCCGCGATGCTGGCCAAGATCGCCGCGACCGTCGACGTCGTCTCCGACGGCAGGCTTGACTTCGGCATCGGCGTCGGCTCCCGGCCGAACCCTCCCGAGGCTCGGCGCGAGTACCCCGCGCACGGGCTGCCCTACCTCGACTTCGCCCCAGCCGTCCAGAGCCTCGCCGAAGCGTGCACGATCATCCGACGCCTGTGGACCGAGAAGCAGCCGTTTGACTTCGACGGCACCCACCACCAGCTGACCGGCGCGTCTTGCAACCCCCAACCCATCCAGGATCCGTGTCCGCCGATGTTGATCGGTGGCCGCACCACCGCGACGCTGCGCGTGGCCGCCGAGCACGCCGACCTGTGGAACATCCCCGGCGCCAACCTCGCCGACGCCATCCAGCGAAGCGCTCTCCTGGACCGGCTCTGCGCTGAGATCGGTCGCGACCCCGCCTCGATCACCCGCTCGATCCACTTGCAGGTCTCGTACGACCAGGCCGTCACGACCCGCGAATCGATCGCGAAAGCCATTGATGCCGGCTTTGAGCACATCATCATGGGATTGCCAGCTCCCTATCCCGAAAACGTCGCGCGCTGGGTCACCCGTGAGGTCATCAACAAGTGAAGCTGAGCTGAACCGGGGTAGCAGTGACGGGCCTATTCGCAGAAGGCGTTGACGGGTATTCGTCCGGGCGAAAGAATTGGCGTGTGGGCGTCGACCCTCAGACCGATCTCGTCTGCGAAATCGCCCGGTCAACGGTCTCGATAGCTCGCGCGGCGGTGGCGACTGAGATGGTTCTGGCTGAGTATCGGTCTGGGTCTGGGTCTGGCGATGGCGATCCGCGCTCGCTGCAGGCCGAGCACAAAGAGCTGTGCCGGCAACTCGCGGCGCTACGCGATCGTGTGGCTGACGCGCAAGCGGGCAGCGAAGGTCCGCGGGCACTACGTGCCGAGCTCGCGACACTGTCGTTCTTTGCCGGGACCCTCCAGGCTGATGCGTATTCCTGGCGGGCAGCGCTCCAAGACAGAATCCAAGCGCTTGAGCGACAGAGGATTGCCGAGCGCCAAGAACGGCAGAGATTGGCCGCCCAGCGCGAGGAGTTTTTACGACGGCGAGACGCCCTCCGGTTCACGATCGCCCAAACAGCGGCACGGATGGCGCAGCAGAGTCGCGGCGAGTGCCGCAGGACGGTGCCCGTGTTTACGCTCGGCGAAGGTCTGACGGTGTGCTCAGTGTCCGTGTCTTGCCCGAGGCGAGGGTTTCGTTGCGCGCAGCGGTGGCTTGTGACGCTCAACGGTGCCCATGATGATGTGCTGGTCGAACGCGACTAGGTCGACTTCGCGCCGCTGCCGACGGCCTTTCAGACTGAGCGCCGCGTCAGCTGCAAATTGATCCGGTGTCCGCCTTGGTGAGACTGACACCGAGGCAACAGGCGCGTCGGGTCGAGGCGTGGTAGGGCTAGCCCTACCTGCGAAGACTCCGGGTGTCCGGCTGTTCAGGACGCTGGGAACGGTTCAGTCTTCGCCTCATGTTCAAGCATCCTTCATGGGCGTCGGCATCGACGCACCGAAACCTGATGATCCGCACTCACAGGGCAACCAGGCGTGTCGCCGCGATCGTCGACGGCGCTGCCGTGCCGGGGGGTGACGACGGGCGGTCAACGTCGGCGGCAGCCCAAGCCGTTGATCTGACCAAGACGTACGGAATGGGTGACGCGGTCGTCCGTGCGCTCGACGGCGTCGACGTCGAGTTCGAGCGTGGCCGCTTCTCGGCCGTGATGGGTCCGTCGGGGTCGGGGAAGTCGACGCTGATGCACTGCTTGGCCGGGCTCGATGTCCCGACCTCGGGTCATGCCTTCGTCGGGGATCAGGAGATCGGGCGGCTCGATGACGCGAGCCTGACCGAGTTGCGCCGTGATCGGATCGGCTTCGTGTTCCAGTCGTTCAACCTGGTGGCGACGCTGACGGCGAGCGAGAACATCACTCTGCCGGTCGACCTGGCCGGGGTGAAGCTCGACCAGGCGTGGTTCGACTATCTCGTCGAGGCGCTCGGTATCGCTGACCGGCTCTCGCACCGTCCGCGCGAGTTGTCCGGCGGTCAGCAGCAGCGCATTGCGTGCGCCCGGGCGCTGATCCACCGGCCTGACCTGATCTTCGCCGACGAGCCCACCGGTAACCTCGATTCGCGCTCCTCGGCTGAGCTGCTCGAGTTCCTTCGCCGGTCGGTAAGCGAGCACGGCCAGTCGATCGTGATGGTCACTCACGACCCGCGTGGGGCCGCCTATGCCGACCGGGTTGTGTTCCTGGCCGACGGCAAGGTGGTGGGAGAGCTGCTTTCACCGACGGCGGACTCCGTCCTCGAGCAGATGCTGAAGCTGGCGAGCTGACCGTGCGCCGGGTCACGGTCCAGGGGATGCTCGCCCGCAAGTTGCGTCTGGCGCTGACCGCGCTGGCGATTGTGCTCGGGGTGACGTTCGTCACCGGCACGCTGGTGCTCGGGGACACGCTCAATCGGACGTTCAACAACCTGATCGGCACCGCCTACCAGCACATCAGCTTCGAGATCCGGGGCCATGCCGCGTTCAGCAACGCCAGCGCCGCCGACATCACCGGCAGCGAGAACCGCAAGCCGATTGCGGAGTCGATCGCCACCACCGTGGCGCGTCTGCCAGGGGTTGCCTACGTCCACGGGAACGTCGAGGGGTACGCCCAGTTCATGGCGCGCGGCGGGGACGCGATCGGCGGTGGCGGCGGGTCGACCCTCGGGTTCTCGTTCGATCCCAACCGACAGCTCTCCCCCTACCGACTCGTGCAAGGCAGATCCCCCACCGGACCCGGCGACGTCGTGATGGACAAGTCGACCGCGACGAAGGATCATTTCAGCGTCGGCCAGCGGGTGCTGATCAACCTGCCCAACCGTCCGCAGCGATTCACGATCACGGGGATCGTGACCTTCGGGTCCGACGACAACCTCGCGGGAGTCACGCTGGCCGGTTTCTCGCTGCCCACCGCACAGGCCCTGTTCAACGCCGGCGGGCACTTCGACTCGATCAGCGTCCTGGCCAAGCCGGGCGCCGACACCGTCGCCCTGCAACGGCGGATCGCCGTCATCCTGCCGCCGGGCGTCCAGGTGATCAGCGGACAAGCGCTCGTCAGCGAGCTGTCAAACGCTGTCGATAGCCAGCTGTCGTTCATCTCGACGGCGCTGTTGATCTTCGGCTTCATCGCCCTGTTCGTCGGCGCCTTCACGATCTTCAACACGTTCTCGATCACGGTCGGCCAGCGCACTCGAGAGCTGGCCCTACTGCGTATCGTCGGCGCGAGCCGGCGACAGCTGTTCCGCTCTGTGCTGGAGGAGGCCGCCCTGACCGGATTCGTCGCCTCTTTGCTCGGGCTCGGTCTCGGCGTGCTCGCTGCGCTGGGCCTGAAGGCGCTACTGAACGCGTTCAACATCGTTCTGCCCTCCTCGTCGCTCGTGTTCGAGCCCCGCACGCCGGTCGTCGCGATCTGCCTCGGCGTCGGCGTCACGGTCATCTCGGCGATCCTTCCCGCTCGCCGCGCTCTGCGGATCGCGCCCGTCGCCGCCCTCGTCGAGCAGAGCGAGGACGCGGCGACCTCGCCGCGACGGTCGCGGGTGCTCGGCGGCGTCGGCGTCGCGGGCCTCGGCGTGATTGCGCTCGTGGCGGGTCTGATCGGGCCGACGATCGCTCTGGTGGGCATGGGCGCAACGGCCGTGTTCATCGGGGCAGGAATGCTCGCACCGGTCGTCGCTCGGCCGCTGTCAAGCGCCCTTGGTCGCCCGCTTTCCGCGATGTTCGGGACTCCCGGCCAGCTGGCGCGAGAGAACGCGATGCGTAATCCGCTGCGCACGGCCCAGACCGCCGCCGCGTTAATGATCGGCCTGGCGCTGGTATCGACGATCGCGGTCCTCGGCGCGTCGATCAGCGCGTCCGTGACCAACAGCGTCGACAGCGCGATCAGCGCCGACTACATCGTCAGCGGCAACGGCGGGTTCAGCCGATCGGCGGTCTCGGCCGTCTCGCGCGTGCCCGGGGTGACAGGGACGACGACTGTGTATCAGGGGCAGTTCGAGTTCCGCAGCGCGCTCTCGACCCTGACGGCCGTTTCGACTGCGCACCTGTCTGAGACGATCGACCTGCACGTGATCGCCGGCCGCGGCGCCCCGGCACTGGCCGCGGGCCAACTGTTGATCGACTCGACCACCGCCAGCTCGGACACGCTCCACGTTGGTTCGATCGTGCCCGTCAGGTTCGCCCAGACCGGACCGGCGACGATGCGCGTCGGTGGCATCTTCAAGCCCAACCCGCTCGCCGGCAGCTTCTTCGTCGCCGACGGGCTCTTCCTCTCGCACTTCGACCACCCGCTCCCGGTGGTCGTGCTGCTCCGCACCGCCGCGGGCACCCGCAACATCAACCCGACCCTGAACCGCATCCTGAACCCGTACGCGAACGTCAGCTCCAAGACGCGAGCTCAGTTCGAGAGCAATCAGAAGCACCAGGTCGACCAGCTGCTCGGGCTCATCTACGTCCTGCTCGCCCTCGCCGTCGCGATCGCCCTGATCGGGATCGTCAACACGCTGGTGCTGTCGGTGTTCGAGCGCACCCACGAAATCGGGCTGCTCCGGGCCGTCGGGATGAAGCGCCGGCAGGTGAAGTCGATGATCCGCGCCGAGGCCGTGATCATCGCCCTCTTCGGCGCCGTCGTCGGCATCGTGATCGGCACCGCATCCGGGGCTGCCCTGGCATCGGCGCTGCGTGACAACAGCGTCACCACGATCGCGATTCCGATCTCCAGCCTGATCGCGTTCCTGATCCTCTCCGCGCTGCTCGGTCTCGCCGCCGCCGGTTGGCCAGCCCGCCGGGCGGCCAAACTCGACGTCCTGACCGCCATTGCCGCCGACTAAAAGAGGAGCCCACCATGTCGACCGTCACGATCGCCAGAGATGTCACCACCGAGGAGGTCGCCGACGCGCTCCGCCACGGGCTCGCGCCGAAATACAACGTGCTGCCCGGGGTGGGGATCAACTGGAACCCCGTCGGGAACGTACGCGCGAATCACCCCGACTCGATCGTGGTTCGGCCCGGCTCCAACCGCTTCATCCGCACCCAGGTGAAGCTCTCGCGGGGTCCCGGGGCGACGACGCTGCACGTGAGCCCAGGAGGGTTGACCCTGACGTCGCGACTCACCAACCGGCTCGGGCTCGACCGAAAGGTACTCCGGGTCCTGCGAGATGCACCGAGCCTTCGGTGACCATGGCGCCCACCGGACTGGTCCGATGCTGGGGTTCGCGCCACAATCCCCTCCGATGAAGGCGAAGCTGTCCGTGGTGGCGGTCGCCGGCCTGTTGGCGGGCGTCGGCGCGGTGTGGCTCGCCGCACACCAGCCATACGGGCGCCCGACCGAGCCCGGCCCGGTGCTCGAGCTGCTGGTGGGCGTCTCGCTGTTCGGCTGCGGGCTGGCCTCGTGGCGCGCGCGCCCGGAGAACCGGGTCGGCCTGATCATGGTCCTCACCGGGTTTGCCTGGTTCGCTGCGCAGCTGATCGAGGCGTCCGCTCCGTGGCTGTACACGACCGGACTGGCCATCCAGTCGGTGTGGGTCATCGGCTTGCTCTACATGCTCCTGTCGTTTCCGTCAGGGCGATTGACTGGCCGCTCGGACCGCTGGCTGCTCCGGCTCGGTCTCGGGACGACGCTCGGTCTGCAGCTGCTGGCGATGCTCTACGGCAACCGGTCCGGAGTCGGCTGCCCGAGCTGCACCAACAACCTGCTGCAGGTCGTCCACGACAACCACAAGGCCAGGGGCTGGTTGGGTCTCCGGGACCTGTTCGGCGTCGTGCTGCTGCTGGGCTTGATCGGCCTGCTCGGCCGGCGCTGGTCGCGAGCGAGCGCACCGCAGCGGCGGGCGGTCTTGCCGGTGCTGGTCACGGGCTGCGCCACGCTCGCGGCGCTCATCGGGGACATCGTGAACGATCTGATCGGCGATCCGCTGGGGGCGCTTCCGGCGAACGTGTGGTTCTACGCGATGGCCACCGTGCCCGTCGCGGTGATGTTCGTGTTCCTGCAGCGGCGCCTCGCGCGCGGCTCGGTCGCGGGGCTCGTGGTTGAGCTGGGTGGGCCGAGCACCCCGGCCGATCTGCGCTCGGCCCTCGCCCGGGCGCTCGGCGACCCGTCACTTCAGCTCGCCTACTGGCTTCCGGCTGACGAGGCTTGGGTCGACGGGGAGGGCACGAGCGTCACGCTCCCCGACGCCGATAGCGGACGGAGCTCGACCTTCGTCGAGCGCGACGGGCAGCGGATCGCCGCTGTGCTCCACGACCCGGTGCTGGAGCACAACGCCGAGCTCGTCCGATCGGTGTGTGCGGCCGCGAGTCTCACGCTGGAGAACGAGCGCCTGCAGGCCGAGTTGCGCGCCCGCCTGGTCGAGCTGCAGGCATCGCGGGCGCGGCTGGTCGAAGCGACCGACGTGGAGCGGCGGCGGATCGAGCGCGACCTGCACGACGGTACCCAGCAGCGGCTCGTCTCGATCGCGATGTCGCTCGGGCTCCTGGAATCGAGACTGCCCACGCAGGGGACCGCAAAGCCGCTCGTACACGAGACGCGCGAGGCGCTCGCACTCGCCCTCGCGGAGCTGCGCGAGCTGACCCACGGCATCAACCCTCCGCTTCTCACTGAGCAAGGCCTCGCGGCGGCGCTCGACGAGTTGTGCCGTCGCGCGGCACTTCCGACCCATCTCGAGTTGGCTCTCGATCGACGGCTCCCGGATCAGATCGAGAGCGCGGCCTACTTCGTGACCAGCGAGGCACTGACGAACGCCGCCAAGCACTCCCACGGCACCGAGGTGAGCGTGCTCGCCAGCTGCGACGCCCGCAGTGTGACCGTCGAGGTCGCCGACAACGGCATCGGCGGCGCCACCACGGCGGGTGGCTCGGGCTTGCGCGGTCTCGCCGACCGCGTAGAGGCGCTCGGTGGCCATTTCACGGTCTCGAGCCCACCCGGCCGCGGGACGACCCTGCGGGCGGAGATCCCGTGCGCATAGCCCTGGCCGACGATGCTGTGATCCTGCGCGAAGGCCTGTCGCGCCTGCTCGAAGAAGCCGGCTTTGACGTCGTCGGACTCGCGGCAGACGCCGAGGCTCTCCTCGAGCTTGTCGAGCGCACGCTCCCGGACGTCGCGATCGTCGACATCCGGATGCCGCCGACACACACCGACGAGGGATTGCGCGCCGCGAAGGTCATCCGGGAGCGGTGGCCGACCGTCGGACTCCTCGTCCTCTCCCAGCATGTCAACACGCGCTACGCGCTCGAACTACTCTCGGCCGGGACCGACGGCATCGGATACCTACTCAAAGAACGCGTATCAGATCTGGACGAGCTCTCGTCGAGCGTCACCAGAGTCGGGCAGGGAGGCTCAGTACTCGACCCGGCCGTCGTCGGCGAGCTGGTCGGCCGTCGCCGGCAAGCTGACAACCCGCTCGAGCGTCTGACCGATCGCGAACGGGAGGTACTCGCTCTCATGGCCGAGGGGCGCTCCAACGGGGCGATCGCTGAGCGCCTCTTCATCACCGACCACACCGTCGAAAAACACGTCAAGAACATCCTCGGCACGCTCCGTCTGCCGCAGTCGCCGGACGATCACAGACGCGTGCTCGCCGTGATCACATATCTGACCTCGCAGTAGCCGCTCCGTGAAACCTGCCTGGCTCAAGGCGGCATCGCTAACGACACCGAGCCGCCGCCCAAACCAAGGAATCCTCTGCTTGGGCGCGAGATCGGAGTATGCTCGCGTGCGGACGGGCGCTGATGAGCCGACTGGCCGTCGTTTGGCTTGCCGACCGCTTGGTTTCCGTCACGGGTCTTGGTCGGTCAGGCCCAAGTCCGGGGAATTCTAGGAGTCACTAAGACCAGCGAAGGTTTGTGGCTTTGTTGGGATCGGGGCTCAGATCGGGAGCAGGCGATGGGGTCGATATGTCGGTTGGGCCCTCGTGAGTGGAGTGCCGTGTGAGCACGGTTGTGTTGGTGGCGCGACTTGGGCTGGCTGCGGTGTTCGGGCTCGCGGGCGCGGCGAAGCTCACCGATCTCGCTGGCTCGCGGCGGGCGGTGCGAGACTTCGGCGTGCCTAGGTCGCTCGCACCGATAGTCGGGACGCTGCTGCCGCCGGGTGAGCTGGCGGTCGCGGTTGCCTTGATCGGCCGGGGGTCGGCGACATGGGGTGCGTTTGGGGCGTTGACTCTCCTGGGCGGGTTTGTTGTTGCGATCGTCGCTGCGTTGGCCCGGGGGCATGAGCCTGAGTGTCATTGCTTTGGGCAATTGCACGCGGCACCCGCCGGCTGGTCGACGCTGGCGCGCAACCTCGTTTTCGCTGCGGGCGCGGCGGTCGTTGCGATCGCGGGACCTGGCGCGAGCGTGTCTGGATGGCTGGGGTCGCTATCGGGCGCGCAGGTCGGATGGCTACTCGCCGGTGCCCTAGCGGCGGCGATGTTGACCGGGCAGACGTATTTGATCTGGCGCTTGCTACGGCGTCACGGCAGGGTGCTTGCGCGCTTGCGCGCACTGGAGGCGGGCATAACGAGCGAGGCTCTCGTGCTGGGGGTCGGCGGGGGTCGGCGACCCTGCACCTAGTTTCGATTTGCCGGGTCTTAGTGGCGACCGTGTGTCGCTAGCGGGTCTGCTGTCCGCTGGCCATCGCGTGCTGCTGGTGTTCACAGACCCGCGCTGCGGTCCCTGCCAGGCCCTGCTGCCGACGGTGACAGGGTGGCAAGACGCGCACTCAGGGGGGCTGACCGTGGCACTGATCAGCCGCGGGGGTGCCGCGGAGAACATGCCGGCTCGCGACGAGCATGGCCTGGGGCACGTCGGCCTGCAAGCAGAGCGGGAGACGGACGCCCAATACGGGGTCCTCGGCACGCCCTCGGCGATCTTGATCGCCGCCAACGGAAGTGTCGCCCGCCCGCTGGTCGTCGGCGCTGAGCGGATCGCCGAAATCGCGCAGGACCTGCCGGCCGAGACGTTGCTCGAGCCCGCCTTCGACGGTGAGCAGCAGTGGACAGGTCGCGATCGAGCTGCGCTCGCCCGAGGCAAACAGCGCCACCCGTCTCCGGCCCGCGGCGCGGTCAGCGACCGGGTTGGCGGCGGGGGTCGCGGCGCTGAGCGCCTCAGCAGCTGCCGCACCGGCAGCGTTCGCCGCCGGCGGCGAGCATGCCGCGGCGGGCAAGATCGCCGGCGAGCTCGGCGATCTGATCCGCAAGATCGCCCCCGAAACGTTCGCCGCCAGCCAGGCGCTACGCGGCGCGCGGATCACCACTCCCGGCAAGCCGATCCGTGTTCCAACCGCAGCGCTCATGACATGGCATCGCCGCGTTCACGACATTGACCAGGCGCACGCCAATATCAGCCGTGTCCACGGCGCTGACGCCGCCCGCAAAGCGGCGCTCGACGCGCTGAGCGTGCTGCGCGCGGCCTGCCGCGACGGCGAACTGGCGCTGACCAGCTCAACCGCGAGCAAACGCAACCACTACGCCAAGCAACAACAAGCAGCCGACGCTCGCCTGCACGCCGCGATCCACACCCTGACCGGACAGCTGCACAAGGCCGGAGCAACACACCTATGAGCCCGCCCCCCTGCCTCAGAGCGACACGCCCAGGCGTTCCCGGATCGACAAGCTCGCGCTGCGGATCGCAAAGCACTCCCCGGCGCCTATCACCGCGCCGCCCTTCAGCCCCGCGGCTGCCGAAAACGGGCAGCTCTCACGCCGCAAACTCCTCACCCGCGCGCTAGCAGCCTGCGGGCTCGTGATGCTCCCCCTACGCCTAGCCAACCCAACCGCCGCAAACGCCGAGAGCTACTGCGCAGCCACATGCCTCAACGACGCCAACGCCGCGGGCGACGCGCGCCTCAGCAAATGCTTTGTGTCGGCGTTTGGCGTCGACTTTCCCAACGGAACGAGCAGCAAGGAGTTCGCCACATACGTGGCTTCGAAAATCAGGTCCGGGGGCCTTGGCGCGTTACTGCTCGTGAACGAGATATCAGCTTTCGACCGGTGCGCCATCGGGAAAGAAATTCTTTACCACTACGACGCTGGACAGTGCGGCGCCCCCAGCTGTGGCGACCCCAAAAAGTACCCGCCACCAGGAAACCCGCCCCCCGGGCCGCCCGGCACGGGCGGCTGCGCCCCCAATTTCTCCCCGTGCGGCCCCCCGGGCAACCCATCCATGGCCTGCTGCCCCCCGGGATACCACTGCTGCGGGTGCGCACAGGGTTTCTTCTGCATACCTGGTGAGGTCGACTGCGGGACGTACTGCACGTAGTGAGCTGGCCCCATCAACGCAGGCAACTGGAGAACGGGACACCTGAACGGGCAACCGACCTCGACGAAAGAAGAAGCTATGAGCAGAGCAACCCGCATCGCCACGGTAGTCGGGCTGTTGGTCGGCGTTGCCGCCTTGGCGGGCCCCTCGCTGGCGGCGAATCCGACGCAGGGCGGCAGATACGTCGGGCAGTGGAAGAATGGTCCAATCGGCCCGTACCCCCACGAGGTGATCGTGAACGTCTCGAAGGACGGCAAGAGCGCGAAAGCCACGCTCTACTGCCAGGGGCGACGAATTGATTCGACGTCGCGCTTTGCGATCACCAAGGGCGGCTTCGATGGCCAGAAGCGCTTCGGCAGCAGTACGGAGTGGGCGATCAAGGGTCATTTCGTCTCGTCCAGCCAGGCGAAGGCGAACGTTACGCTGAAGTCGACCTGCGATGACTCGCACCCGCGGGGGCTCATCCTCACCCGGATGTGATGCTGGGGTCCTGGCGTCCCATCCGAGGCGTGCTGCCGCGATGACCGGGAGGAGACCCTGAGCATTTCCTTCACATATACGCGCGGGCGCGCCTTCGACGTCTGGCTCTACCCGGGGGGTTGAGCATGCCGATCGACCCCGGTAGCGGCGTGCTGCTGCTCGCCCCCGCTCTCCCCCGGGGGGCGGCACCGCCGGGAGATGCTCACTCCGAAAACCGCCGGAGGGGGACGGCGCTCCTTGCGACGGAACGGCAGCGCGAGCGTCGATGGCCACGCCGATCAGTGCTGCTCCGTCGCCCACGCGGCCATGATGTTCGGGCTTCCGCTTTAGATGAAGACTGACCCTATGAGGCAGCGAGGAGCCAAGCCGTTCGCCGGCCGAGACGACCCGTCGTTCGTGGAAGGAGCGCTCTCCGGCGGATCCGTGTGGGCGTTCCCAGCGTCGCCACGGCCCGCATAGACACCGGGTGTGCCTCCAACGGTCTGGGTAGCGAACGCAACGGAGGCAGCTTCGGTGGCCGAGCTTCTGATCGGTTTCCGTAACTGGTACGGACGTGACTGGCCGAC
>JALYTU010000432.1 GCA_030854125.1 Actinomycetota bacterium
CCTGGTCAACGAGCTGACGATGCTCGCCGACCGGATGGGGATCGACATCTGGGAGGTGATCGATGCCGCGGCGACCAAGCCCTACGGCTTCATGCGCTTTGAGCCCGGCCCGGGGATGGGCGGGCACTGCCTGCCGGTCGATCCCTTCTACCTGGCCTGGCGGGCCCGCGAGTTTCACATGTCCACCGAGTTCATCGAGCTTGCCGGCAAGATCAACCAGCAGATGCCGCTCTACTGCGTGGAGCGCATCGACCGGGCGCTCAATGACGCGTGCAAGCCGGTCAAGGGCTCGCGGATCGCGCTGCTCGGCGTCAGCTACAAGGGGGGCGTCGGTGATACGCGCGAGTCCCCTGCGCTGCGGATCCTCGGACTGCTCGCCCAGCGCGAAGCGGTCCTCTCTTACCACGACGACTACGTGCCTGCCCTGCCCCAGTTCGGCCTCGAGAGCTCGCCGCTGGAAGAGGTCATGACCGCGGACGCGGTCGTGCTGGTCACCGCCCACCCGGGCCTCGACTACGGGGCGATCGTCACCCGGGCGCCGCTGTTCGTCGACCTGCGCGGCCGCACGCGCCGCCTGCACGGCGACAGCCTCGTGCAGCTCTGACCCGGCGTCCCGTGCCGGCGCGCTTCACAGTCTGATCAGCCCTCGGCCTCGATGGCCTCGGGCAGCCCCAGAGCCAGCGGTCGTGAGATCCTGGCGCCTCGCCGTCTGCGGAGGTGCCGTGTCGGCAGCCAGGCGATCAGGCCGCCGAGGCCGGGGACCCAGATCGAGATTGCGTGGTAGACGAGGACCGCGCTGACCGATGCGGCCGGGTTCATCCCGTACAGGACGAGCGCCGCGGCGAGTCCCGTGTCGAGCACGCCGATGCCGGCCGGGATCGGGATCGTCGTGGCCAGGTACCCGATGCAGTAGCCGATGATCAGTGCGAGCACGCCGAGACGGTGGCCGGTCGCCGCGCACGCACAGTAGAGCGCGGCCATGTCGAGTAACAGGAAGCCGGCGCCGCCCAGCAGACGCCAGTGCAGGGTCCGCGCGGCCGACCAGGCGCCTTCAAATCCGGTCGCCACCGCCCTCAGGACCCGCGGCGCGCGCGAGCCCAGGCGCCGAGCCCCGAGGACCGCCGCCGCCGCGCCGCCGAGGAAGGCGATCGAGACGAGGATCGGGACCCCGGCGTGGGCGAGATCATGGGGGCCGCCGGGAGCCCCGATCAGCAGCGCGACGCCGGCGGCGCCGTTGACGGCGAACCCGAACCCGGTCAGCAGGCACAACAGCCCCGCGCAGCGCGTCACGAGCTCGCGCACGCCGATGCCGTGACATCGCAGCAGCAGACTGGTCGCCGCCGCCGAGGAGATGTTGCCGCCCGGCAGGACCGCCCCGGCCCCCATCGCCATCCATGCCACCTGCAGTCCGTCGCGCCGTGACGGCTCGGGGAACACCCGCCGGAAGATGACCACGTAGCTCAGACAGGAGCCGAGCTCGACGCCAATCGCCGCGAGCACCCAGAAGGGATTCATCCGGCCGATCTGGTCCGCGACCTCTGACAGCGGTGCGACCCACAGCAGCGCCGCGATCGACACCGCAACGACGAGCACGGCCAGCACGATCTGGCGTCCGCGCGCGAGCCGTGTCGGTCGCCGCGGCGACGCGTGGGGATCGAGGACAGCGGTCATCTCTCTTCATCGTGGCGCATCGCGCAACCGATGGCTGCGCTTGTCCCGTCGTGCGTAAAATCAGTGGCCGGAGTTTCCCGGGCGCGTAGCTCAGCGGGAGAGCGCTCGCTTCACACGCGAGAGGTCGGTGGTTCGAAACCACCCGTGCCCATTTTAAAACTCCCTGCAAAGCGGCATCTTTTGTGGAGCCAGCAAATGAGCCATGGCACCTGGAAGTCCCCAAAATGGCCCGAGGTGCAATTGGGGGTGCCATTGAGGGTTCACCGCCCACCAGTAGCGCCTGTCGTCCAGGTCTCTCCTTGCGAGGCTGGTGGTTGATGGCCGGCGGGGGCCGTGGTTGAAGGACTGGCTGCACGCTCGGGCAGATGCAGCTCGGGCGCGTGCGTCCAAGGCCGCCTCGGCGGGGTTGAATAGGGAGTTATGAGGATTGCTCTCATCTGCTGCCTCCTTGCGAGGTGTTGGCCGTTATCGGCCCGGCGGTCCGTTTCGCAAACATCCCGAGGGCTCAGGGTCGGCTGTGGCCGAGCTGCGAACTCGCGCAGGCCGCTGCTTAGCGGCCATCGCAGATCAGCCGGCCGCCCGCGTCCGCGCTCTCTCAGAACACGATCGACGGTAGGTACGCTCCGGCGGGCTCGTTGTACAGGCCGATGCTCATCAATGTTGATTGCTGGACGATCCGGAGTCCGTGCCCGAGGCACCAGCGAAGCAGCTGGGCGTTTCGCGTCGGGACCAGGAGCCCGAGGCCCATGAGCGCCTGCGCGGAGCCGAGTAGGGCGGTCAGGTCTTCGTTGGTCTCAGCGACTGAATGCCAGCCGTAGCCGAACCCGGTCGCGTAGCCGCAGATACGGTCAGGACGCTCCACGACCGCGGCGGTTCCTGCGGCGATCGCATCGCGGAGCTCGGCGGTTCGGTCGTGGCCATGGACGCGCGTGCAGAGTTCGCCGCATGCGGCGAGGTCCTCCGCGTTGGCTGGCCGGACCCCGAGCCCTGGGATGCTGAGCGCCGGGGGTGCGCCTTGGAGCACCGATAGCGGCTCGCGAACGGCGAAGCCGAGCTTTGCGTAGAGCGCGAGCGAGCGGTAGTGGTAGGCGGTCTGCACGAGCCTGATGCCGGCAGCTCCGCGGTCGCGCTCGAGGTCAAGCGCCGCCTCCATCAGGGCCCGGCCGATGCCGTGGTCTTGCACCGAGGGGTCTACCGTGACCGGGCCGATGCCTGAGATCACGGCTCGCTGGTCGACGAACGCGCTCCCGAGCACCTCGCCGGCACGCTCGGCGATCAGCGCCGCGAACCCGTCGTTGGCCAGCATGTTGGCGACCATGAAGCGCGTGAACTCACGCGAGCTCGGTTCGACCGGAAGGTTGTGGCGGGCGGCGATCGCGTCAAAAGCGTCGTAGAAGATCCGCCCGCAGGACTCGGCATCCTCCGGTTTGCCGTTGCGCACGACCACCCCGGTCGCAGCTCGCTCGATCGTGCCTGTTCGCGGTTGCATTCTTGCCTCCTAAAGCAGTTGGAGAGGCGATCGTCGAGCACGCCGCCGCCGGCCGCAATCCCCAGTTCTTGGGGGTGTACGCTCGGTCAACGTCGGCGAGATGACCACAGGGAGCGCTAACCGAGAGAAATGGGCGCCCGAGCGTCTCCTGGACGACCTCGAGCGTCTCGCTCTCCGCGCCCCTACCCGCGTGGAGTTCTTCGACGAGGCCGCGGCTCGGTTGAAGCGAACTGTCTCGTTTCGCGGCGCGTGCTGGCACACCCTTGACCCCGGGTCGGACTTGATCACCGACCATCGCCTCCAGGACCTGCCCGACCGCTTCCCGATCCTGGCGCACAACGAATACGGCGTCGAGGACGTCAATAAGTTTGACCAGCTAGCCCATGCCAAGCGCAAGGCGGCGACGATGAGCGAGGCAACCAAAGGCCACCCAGAACAAAGCCCGCGCTTTCGCGACCTGCTGACGCGCGCAGGCCTCGGCCCAGAAC
>JALYTU010000433.1 GCA_030854125.1 Actinomycetota bacterium
CGCCCACCCCGCCGCCAGCGGACCGCTCGGCAACCAGGTCAACAGGCCGACCACGGCCAAGGCCAAACCGGCGACCGCCGCCATGCCGGCGCCACGGTGCTGCGGCCAGCCGACGCTCGCCCGCGCCAGAGCCGCGACGATCATCACCAAAACACAGCCGGCGGTCAGCACCAGCATCCAATGCGTTTTTGTGTCGCTGCCGGTCCCGAGACCATGCAAGAGCGCGACCGGCCAGCACGCGTAAGCGAGCCAGTGGATTGCCCGCCACATGCCGTAGCCAACCCGGCGGCGCAGCAGACTCGTGAGCGTCAACGCAACCAGCAGATCAAACGCGACCGCGCCGAAGCCGAGCCACACGGGACGATAGGCCGCCCCGAACGGGACGACCACGTCGAGCAGGCTGATCGGCGCGAACCCATCGAGCAGCGACGTTGCGATGTGCACCGCCAGGAACGCGACCGCCAACAGGGACGCGTTGCGATGTACCGCGTCGATGACAAACCGCGGCACCCGCGCACTCTGAACGCGGCGAACGTTCGCAACACCGACAGCGACGCTCAACGTCAACAGAACCAACGCGATCGCGCCGGTGCCTCGAGTCAAAAACCAGAACGCGCTCGGGGTGGCCGTCGCCGGGATGATCATCGCCACTGAAGCGTCGCGTACATGTCAGGAGCCGCCAGAGACGACCGGACTCCCCGCCGACACGGGAGCCGGAGCCGGAGCCGGAGAGGATGCCAGCGGAGATTGGTCGCTGTCGCTGTCGCTGTCGCCGGACCGGGCCTGCGAGGTCGGCGCGCCCGCGGTCGACGGGACCGCGGATGCTGAAGTCGACGCCCGCGCCTGAAACGCGTGCGCCGTGACGGCCGACACGCCGGCGGCGAGAACCACGGCACCGGAGATCATCCAACGGTTCGCGCGCGCGATCAGCCTCAGCCCAGCGTCACGCTGATTGACGCCTCCAACGGCAAAACGAGATTGAGGGCTGTCACCTTTCATCAACACCGCGATTGTGTGCAAGCTCAGAAAGCGTTGGCTAAGGTCAGAGTGAGAGTGCGCTTACGGCACGACAGCCGCGTCACCAACGACGGCTCCTACCAGCAGACCCCGATAATGGCCGCCGCGCTCAAAAGCCGCAGGCGCCGACGCGCAATACGCGATCTACCCAGTGGCAGCTGAAGTTGGCTCTGCACTCGGGCACCGTCGACGCTGGCACGAACGGCTAGCGCTACGCCCTCGAGGTCGCGGGCACCGAGCGCCGGCAGCTGGTCGCCGCGTTTAACGGCGGATTCAGGTTCGACACCGGCGCCGCAGGATTCATGTCCCACGGGCGCACCGCGGCGCCGCCGCGAGCCGGGCTCGGCTCGATCGTTACCTACACGGACATCGGCTCGTGCAACCGTGAGCTGCCGTGAGCCGGAAGGTCCGTCGCATCGGTCCGTCAGAATCTGAACCTGCTGATTGATCGCGGCCAGCCCGCGGCGAGCGTGGATTGTCTCAGCTGCTGGGGCGACGGTCGTCTGATCTGGGTCGGCGCGGAGCACGTCACAGTCGCTCTGACCTGACGGACCTTCTCCTCGGCGAGCGAGTGCTGCGAGCCGTCGAGCTCGACATCAATCCGGAGTGGGTGGCCGCCTACCTGTATGACCGTCGTGGCAGCCACGGCCCGCTGGTGCCGGTTCCGGTTGCGCCCGGTCAGCCGGGCGTGCCCGGCCAGTTCCTCGCTTCCTACAGCCGCGACTTCTTCATCGTCATGACACGATGACAGCGGCCCTGTCGGCGCCGGCGGTCGCGGAAGAGATCGACGGCGAGCCTTTCTCCGCCGGCGCCACGCTCGAGGCTCGATGTTGAGCTGGGCTAGTTGGGCCGTGAGCGCAATCTCACCTTCGCCTTAGCGAAACCTTCCGGAGAGCACTGATACTTGCGCGGTCGATGAAGATCAATGAGACCCATCGGGGTGCTGGGTGAAGCGAGCTCAGGAGAGTTCTGCTCGGGCCCGTGACTTGCCTCCCGACGGTCTTAGCGCCTACCAGATAGCTCATCGATGAGCCACCCGAGCCTCGACCCACACTCATAAGCTTGCCACCACGAGACACAGCGGAACGACACCGGACGGCCCGTCCACGAACACCGGGTGGCGACGGTCAGCGAGAACAAGCCGCAGAGCGAGACGCTCACCGGTTGGGCTGGTCACTATTCCCAGTCCGCCTCTTCCTTGGCCTGACATTTGTCTATGGCGGCATTCAGAAGCTCAGCGATCCAGGCTTTCTGCACCCTGGCGCCCCAACGTACATCGGCACCCAGCTGCGCGGCTTTGCCAACGGGACCCCCGGAGGGTTTCTGCTGCGTGCGTTCGCCCTCCCCCATCCGGGCCTCTCCGGAGTGGGCGTGTCGCTGGTCGAGATCGCGGTCGGCGTGTTGGTCACGACCGGGCTGCTGATCCGGCCCGCTGCCGCAGCCGGCCTGGCGCTGAACCTCGTTCTGTTTTTGACCAACAGCTGGCACACCTATCCCTACTTCCTGGGCTCAGACATTGTGTTCGTATTTGCCTGGGTGCCGTTCGTCCTGGCGGGCGCACGCCGCCAACCCACGCTCGAACCGATGCTGCATCGGCTGGTCGCGACGCGCACGCCTGGCGGTGGCCATGTTGCGCGCTTAGACGGGCGCGGCGCAGACCGGCCTCGTTCTGACCCAGACTTTGGAGGCACAGAGCTCACCCGCCGGACCGCCATCGGTGCGGCGTTGAGCGTCGTTAGCGCCGCGACGGCCGCGATCGCTGGACTATCGCTGTTGGCCCGTGGCAGCTTCCGCGCTCCCAGATCACTCAGCGCCTCTGTACCCAGACATCCCGCAGTGCCGGCTGCCGCAAAGCCAGCGAGCCCCGGCGCAGGCCCACAGACTCACGCCGCGGAACTCCCTTCCGGGGCGGTCAAGCTCGGGGCCGCCAGTCAGCTGCCTGCGGGGCAGGGAGCCACGTACCCAGATCCGGGCGATGGCCAACCGGACATCGTCATCCGCGAACCCAACGGGAGTCTCGTGGCGCACAGCGCTGTGTGCACCCACACCGGCTGCACGGTCGGCTATCAGGGAGGGCAGATCGTCTGCCCGTGCCATGGCTCGGTCTTCGACGCCCAGACAGGCGCCGTGATCAGCGGGCCCGCACCGACACCGCTAGCGCCGCGCAAGGTGATCGAACGCGGCGGCGAAATCTACGCACTCCCCGCCTGACTTAAGCGCGCGGACTTACGCACCGTCGATGTTCACACATCAATTCAACCAGGAGTTCTGATGGGCCTAAAGCAAATCGCGCGCGCCCTTATGACAGTCGTCCTTGTCACGGTCGCGCTCGGGATAGCTGGGTGTGGAAGCAGCGGTTCGAGCAGCCGGTCCTCAGCGCCGTCGTCCGGGCGACAAGTCACTGGATTGAGCGCTCCGCTGCGCGTTTACCGGGTGCTGCTGACCGGTCGGGCCGAGACCCCGCACGGCGCCGCGCACGGTTCGGGCGATGCAGTCATCGCGATCACTCCGGCTCTGTCGTGTGCTGGCGTTTTGCGCACCTACACGGCTTTCTCAACGCGACCGTCGCTCACATTCACGCCGGCCGCGCGGGCAAATCGGGAACGATCGTCGTGCCGCTGTCCAC
>JALYTU010000434.1 GCA_030854125.1 Actinomycetota bacterium
GGCGCGGGCTCGGCGTGCCCAGCGCGTCGGGATCAAACCCGAATCCGGTCACGATCTCGGTAGCGGGGGTGCCGTCGGCGGCGATCAGCGACGCGAGCTCGGCGACCGGGAACGCTGCGGTGGCCGCGGCCGATCCGAGCAGCGAGCGCCCAAAGCGAGTGCCCTCCTCGTCGGCCCAGTCCACGACGGCGAGCGTGCGTTCGGGCCGGCCTCGCCGCGATGCGGCGGCGAGCACCCCTAGGCCCGCTTGAAGGCCGAGGATCCCGTCCAGCCAGCCGCCGCCGGGAACGCAGTCGCTGTGGCTGGCGATCAGGATCGTCTCGGTCCGGTGGCCGGGCAGCACATACCAGGTGTTGGCGAACGCGTCGTGTTCGATCTCCACGCCGGGGCAGCCCGCCTTGGCCTGGGCATCGAGCTCGCGGCGCTCGGCCACCCACGGCTCGGTCCACGCTTCGCGACGACCCCCAGTGCGCGCGTCGGTTGCCCGCAGGCGCGCGAGCACGGCGGGGGCGTCGATCATCGGGCCGGCTCGCGGATCAGCTCCATCGTCGAGCAGTGGACCCCACCGCCGTTGGGCTGGATCTCGTCGTAGGGCACGGTGAGCACCTCGACCCCGGCCGCGATGAGGCGCTCTGCGGTTCGCGGGCTGCCCTGCGCCATCAGCACACGGCGCGGAGCGAGCGCGAGCAGGTTCAGCCCCCATTCCTCGCCGGGGTCGGCGGAGATCAGCTCAATGCCCATGCCCTGCAGCTCGGTGAGGAAGTCATAGGGCAACCCCGCAGGATCAATCAACGCGAGGTCAAGGTCGAGCATCGCGAGGTGCAGGTCGAGATGGATCGTGTAGCCGGGCAGCGGCACCACCACGAGCTCCCAGCCGAGCCGGTGCAGGATCGCCCGCATCTGATCGGCTCCCGCCGAGTTGCAGCGGATCGATGTGCCCAGTGCGGCTGTCCCGTCGCGCAACTTGATGAACGACCCTCCTTCGAGCGTCGCGGTCCCGGTCAGTGTGGCGAGCACGGGCAGCCCGGCGTCGGCCACCGTGCGGGTGATATCTGCCTCCTCGCCGCGGCGCATGCGGACGGCCATGCGGGTGACGATCGCTCCCCCGGGCACGGTCACCAGCGGGTCGCGGACATACATCGCCTTGGTGTAGCCGGCACTCATCGGATGCGCCTGCATCACTTCGATCCCCTCGCTCTCCAGCAGCGCCACGAGACCGCGGTGCTGGGCCTCGGCCCGATCGCGATCGGGGGGCTCGCGACGCGTCCAGTACCAGCCACCGTCGGGATCGACCAGGGCGCCGAGCTCGGGGTCCCAGCCGTCGGCGCCGATCCGGCTCAGCGCCGGACCGGGCGGGCGGACGAGCACGGCTCGCAGCCGGCCGACCTCGTCGTGCGCGCCCCAGGGACGACCCCACACGGCCTCGATCTCGGCGTGGAACGGGGGCTCGGCGGCGGTCGCCATGCGAGTCTGATGGAGGTCGGCGGGCATGATCGCTCCAGGTCGCGCGGGGCAGGGATCGCAGCGTATCGAAGCTTGACGCACGAACAACGATCATGTACCTATATGCACCGTCTCATCCTCTGACAGGAAGGATCCCGGCATGGCCACGCAGGTCGCTGACGCCCCCGGTCGCGGCACGATCGAGGAGCGATCGATCGATTGGGTGCCGGAGGACGCACGTCACGGCAAGCTGTGGCACCAGGCCCCGCTCTGGTTTCTGGGCAACTTCCAGTACTTCTCGATCCCGATCGGCTTCATCGGGCCGAGCCTGGGACTGTCGCTGGGCTGGACGATCCTTGCCGGCGGCATGGGGCTGGCCATCGGCACCCTGTTCATGGCCCTCCACGCCTCCCAGGGGCCCAACCTCGGGCTGCCCCAGATGGTCCAGTCCCGAGCCCAATTCGGCTACCGGGGCGTGGTCGTCCCGCTGTTCGCCACGCTGTTCACCTACCTCGCCTTCAACGTCGCCGATCAGGTCCTGATGGCCTCGGGGCTGAACGCCGCCTTCGGATGGAATGCCGACGTGGTGGCGATCGCGATCGCCGTGCTGGCCGCCGTGATCGCGATCTACGGCCACGACTGGGTGCACCGGGCCTTCCGCACGGTGCTCGTCTTCTCGCTGCCGCTGATGACGATCGTGACCGTCGGCATCATCTTCGGGCTTGCGCACGGCAAGGCTTCGGGCCATCCGCTCGGCTTCACGATCGTCGGCTTCATGGCGCAGCTGTCGGCGGCGGCGGCCTACAACATCACCTATGCGCCGTACGTGTCGGACTACTCGCGCTATCTGCCGCGGACGACCTCCCAGCGGACGATCATCACGTCGGTGTTCGCGGGGGCGTCGTCGGCGGCCTTCTGGCTGATCGCCGTCGGCGCCTTCCTGGCCATCCGCCTCGGCGCTACCGACGGCCTGCTGGGAATCAAAACCGCCGGCAACAACATCTTCCATCCGCTCGGCTCGCTGACCGCGTTCTTCCTCGCCGCGGGCCTCGCCGCCACGATGGGGATGAACGCCTATGGGGGCATGCTCTCGCTGCTGACCGGGATCAGCTCGGTTCGCTCGGTCAGCTTCGGCCGCCGCGCGCGCATCGTCACGATCGTCGCGCTGACCGTCGTCTGGTACGCGGTCGGCAAGGCGGTCACCGGCAGCGCGGTCAACACGGTGCTGACCTCACTGACGCTGATGCTCTATCTGCTCGTCCCGTGGACGGCCACCAACCTCGTGGACTACTTCTTCGTCCGGCGCGCCCACTACGCGATCGCCGACCTGTTCACACCGAACGGCATCTACGGCCGTTGGGGGCGCAACGGGCTGATCGCCTACGCCGTTGGCTTTCTGGCCGAAATCCCGTTCATGGTCCTGCCTGACATCGCGGGCACGAGCTTCAACGGGCCGATCGCCGATCAGATCTCCAACGTCGACATCTCCTGGGTCGTCGGGCTGATCGTCGCCGGAGCGGTCTACTGGCTCCTCTCGCGCTCGACGAACGTGGCGGCCGAGCTCGAGACGGCGCGCGAGGAGCACCCCGGTGCCGGCCCGGTGATCACCTAGGTCCGGGAACCAGGTCCGTGCCCGTCACCACAGGCCTTGCGAGCGTCCCGCCCGGGCGAAGCCGGAAGCGGTTTGGCCCACGCCTGCGCCATGCCCGAGAGGCCAACCGGATGTCGCTCAGCGATCTCGCCCAGCGCAGCGGGGTCACGGCGAGCTTCCTCTCCCGGGTCGAGCGCGACGAGACCAGCCCGTCGGTAGCCAGCCTGCTCGCGGTCTGCGAGGCCCTCGGGCTCCCGATCGCCGAGCTCTTCGCGGTGCCCGAGACCACGCTGGTGCGCCGCAGGGATCGCGCCGAGCTGGCGCAGATGCCCGGCACGCCACACGTCATCGACACGCTGCTCACCCCGGTCTGGGAGCGTCACGTGACGGTGATGGAAACCGTCGCCGCGCCGGGTGGCGGCGGCGGCGACGCGCTTTACACGATGCCGGTGGCGACCGAGGTCTGCTTCGTGCTCGAGGGGACGGTCGCGGTGATCGTCGACGATGACCACCTCACTCTGCGGGAGGGCGACGCGCTGACCTTCGGGGCATCGGCCCCGCACACCTGGCGCAACGCCGACCCCGCGGCCCAGGCCCGGATGC